>NZ_JAPEIB010000024.1:0-59913 GCF_028823735.1 Algoriphagus sp. NF | reverse complement strand
TGTCACTAGCTGTCTAAGAATATTTGGCTACGTGTAGGATTCCGAAGAGTCATAATTTATTAAAAGAAATTTGAATTTTGTTTTAGATTCTTTAACATTGATGATTAAGAACAGTCCTAAAACCTAATATTAGCCTATGGAAATTAAAACTTAGAGAAAAAACTTTACCCAAAGCATCTCATGATGCACTCAAACCTTCAGGCTTTAAGCCTATTTGCAGGTATTCGTACCACGGTATAGCGGCAATAGACCTTCCAGAGTATTCGGAAATTATCTATTGCAATTATTTTAAGAATAATCGCAAACGATTGCACAATCAATTAACAGACAAGTTATTGAGATTAATCTTGTTACCCAATCTATCTATGTTTATGAAAAATGTTTACAAAAGCCTGAGTGCACTTCTTGTGCTCTTGGTATTAGCCAGTTCCGCAGCAATGGCGCAGCGGGTCGTAACTGGTACAGTGCTAGACGAATTTGATGTGGGCTTGCCGGGTGTTTCTGTTTTAGTAAAAGGAACCACCACGGGAACTGCCACAGATATTGACGGAAAATATTCCCTCAATGTACCCAATGACCAAGCAGTCTTGGTTTTCTCATTTATTGGTTATGGAACCATGGAGCAAGTAGTCGGAAACCGTAGCGTGGTCGACGTGAAATTGACTCCAGATGAGCAAACGCTGACTGAGTTGGTTGTAACCGGTTATACAATTGATAGCCGAAGAGAAACGACCGGTGCGATTGCCACTGTAGATCCAAAGGATTTGACAGTCATTCCTACTGGTAACGTTGAGCAGACCTTGCAAGGACGTGTTTCCGGTGTGACCGTTATTACTAACGGACAGCCCGGTACAACATCCATTATACGTGTTCGTGGTTTCGGTGCCTTCGGTGGTAACGAGCCATTGTACATTGTAGATGGTGTGCCTGTCGGATCCACTGACTTCTTGAACCCGGATGATATCGAATCAACTACCGTATTGAAAGATGCTGCAGCTGCTTCTATCTATGGTGCTCGTGCAGCAAACGGTGTAATTATCTATACTACCAAGCGAGGAAGAAGAGGTAATCAAAAACTTCGAGTAGATTACAATGGTATGTTTGGTATAACCACACCTGGTCAAGGTCTGGATATGATGAATCCAGCTGATTTTGCAGAATACACTTGGTTGGCTGAGACGAATCAAGCGGCTATCGATGGACGTAGTCCTAATTACGGTCATCCCCAGTTTGGTACTGGTACAACTCCAGTTTTACCTTATTATATCAATGTAGGTGGAGCAGCTGGTGTTCCAGGGCCATTTACACCTGCACAAATAGAAGAGCAGCGAGCACTATACAATATAGATCCTTCAAAAGGTCCAGTTCATCAATTGGTTAGGGCAGCTACTGGAGAGGGAACAGATTGGTATGATGCTTTAACCAGAAATGCACCTTTGAATAGACATTCTATCGGGTTGAATGGAGGCTCTGAAACAAGCCGATTCTTTATCGGATTGGGTTATCAAGATCAGGCAGGTATTATGATTGTAAATAACTTCCGAAGAATCTCATTTAGAGCAAACTCTGAGTTTGATGTAACCAAGCGATTGAGAATTGGAGAAAACTTCCAAGCAACCTACCGTCAGGTACTAGGTCAGCAAGGTGGAACTGGTGGTAGAGGTGTATCTGATGATGAAAATGATATTCTTCAGGCCTTCCGTATGCCATCCATCATACCAGTATACGATGAATTTGGTGGTTACGCTGGTACAGCTGCAAGAGGTTTCAACAACCCACGTAATCCTGTTGCAAACAGAGACGGACAGCGAGATAATAGAAATTTCAATGCTAATATTTTCGGTAACGTTTATGCCGAATATGACATCTTGGATGATTTAAGATTCAGAACATCTATAGGTGGGCAGTATAACAATTATTATTTCTGGAACTACTCTAGATTACAATACGAGAACTCTGAAAATAACTCAGCTTTCGGATACAATGAAGGTTCAGGATTTGTATTTGGCTGGACATTCACCAATACACTTTCTTGGAAGCGTACATTCGGCAAGCATGCCTTTGATGTGATTGTTGGTCAAGAGGCTTTGAATACCGGAGCAGGTAGAAATATTTCAGCTTCTGGTCAGAATCCATTTTCAACTGACCCGGACTTTATCAATATTTCGAACCTTCCAGTTTCTTCCAGAATCGTAAATTCAGACTTATTTAGAGGAGTTAATTTCAACTCTTATTTTGGTCGTGTGAATTACACATTCAACGACAAGTATCTATTCAGTGCGGTTGTAAGACGCGATGGTTCTTCTCGATTCGGAGCGAATGCTCGATATGGTACCTTCCCTGCATTCTCTGCAGCTTGGAGAATTTCATCTGAAGACTTCCTTTCTAGCGCTACTTGGATTGATAACTTGAAAATCCGAGGTGGTTGGGGACAAATGGGTAACTCCAATAACGTAGATCCTAACAACCAGTTCTCACTATTCGGTGGTACAGTAGGAGCTTCTTCTTACGATATTACAGGCTCTAACTCTTCTGCACAGATTGGTTTTAGAAGAACTCGTATCGGTAACCCGAATGCACAGTGGGAAACTGCTGTAACTCAGAATATTGGATTTGACGGTACATTTTTCAACGGAAGATTAGATGTAATCTTTGACTGGTGGAGAAAAGATACCAAGGATCTATTGTTCCAAGTTCCAATTCCTTTGACTGCGGGTAGTAATGCTGCACCTCCTGCGGTAAACATCGGTGAAATGTTGAACAGAGGTCTAGACCTTTTGGTGACTACCAGAGGTAACCTTTCTTCAGCTTTGACTTATGAATTAACTGTTACAGGTTCTACATTGAAGAATGAGATTGTTTCTTTGGCCCCAGGCCTAGAAATCATCACTTCTGTAAACCCTGCATATCGTGGTATTAGACCAATTAGAAACTCTGTAGGTCAGCCTCTTTCAACCTTCTTTGGATATAAGGTTTTGGGCTTGTTCCAAAGTCAAGAGGATGTGAATTCTCACGCTACTCAAGTAGGAGCAGCTCCAGGTCGATTCAAATATGAGGACACTGATGGTGATGGAGTAATAACTCCTGAAGACAGACAAGTACTTGGTAATCCAATTCCTGATTTCACAGGTGGTGTCAATTTCACAGTAGGTTACAAAGGATTTGACCTATCTGCTTACCTATATACCTCTATTGGTAATGAGGTATGGAATCAATCTAAATGGTTTACTGACTTCTTCTCTACATTTGAAGGTGCTGCTATTTCAGAGCGTTTAAAAAATTCTTGGTCACCACAGAATCCAAATGCTACTGTCCCAATTGTGGATCGTTCTTCAACTTTCTCTACTTCAACTGTTGAGAATAGTTATTATGTAGAAGATGGGTCATATTTAAGACTTCAGAACGTAACATTGGGTTATACTTTACCTCAAAATTTATTGGAAAAGTGGAACCTTCAGAGATTGAGAGTTTTTGCATCGGCTAATAACTTGTTTACAATTACAGGTTATGAGGGTCTTGACCCTGCAGTAGGCGGAGACGCTGATTTGACTTTTGGTATTGACGTTGGTAACTACCCTGTTACCAGAGGTTATACTTTTGGTTTGAATGTCAGCTTCTAAGCTTAACAATTCCTTACGAATCGAGTTATAGAAAATATAATAGATTAACAAAATGAAAAATTTCAAATTAAAATTCGGAGCCCTATCATTATCAGCAATGATGATGGTAGCAGTGAGTTGTAGCGACGAGTTCCTCGAGGTACCGCCTACAGGTTTGCTTGCAGAAGCCCAGCTGTCATCTTTGGCAGGTATTGAAGCTTCTCTAATTGCAGCCTATTCGCAGGTAAATGGTCGAGGTAATCGTCTTGGTTCTCCATCCAATTGGGTATGGGGAAGTATAAGAGGGGGAGAGGCTAATAAAGGAACTGACCCAGGTGATTTCACAACTATCAATCCTATTCAGCGTTTTGAAAATGACGCTGCCTCTGGAGAGATGGGATCAAAGTGGAATGTTGCTTATGAGGGGATTGCTCGTGCTAACAACGTATTAAGATTATTGCAAAATCCAGGTCCAGATGTTACTGAGTCTGATGCAGTAAGACTTGCAGCACAAGCAAGATTTCTAAGAGGTCATTTCTATTTCGAACTAAAACGTCTCTATGGAAATACTCCATATGTGGACGAAAATATTGATTATGGATCTGGCTTAGAAGAAGTAAGCAATAACCAGGACTTATATCCTTTCATTGAAGCAGACTTCCAATATGCCATTGATAACCTTCCACCGACTCAAGGTCAAGTAGGTCGAGTAAATTCATGGGCTGCAAAAGCATACATGGGGAAAGTTCTCCTGTATCAAGGAAAATTTGGTCCTGCCAAAACATTGTTTGATGATGTGATTGCAAATGGAGTTACTTCTAATGGATTGAAGTATGACTTGGTGCCTTATTATGATGACATGTTCCGTGGAGCAAATGATAACCATCAGGAATCTGTTTGGGCCTATCAAGCAGCTGCTGGAACTGGTTCAGTATTGAATGCAAATCCTGAATTTGACTTGAATTTCCCTTACAATACAGGCCCTGCAGGACCAGGTAACTGTTGCGGATTCTTCCAGCCGAGCTTTACATTTGTAAATGCTTTCAGAACTGATGCCAATGGTCTTCCTCTGCTCGATAAGTCTTACAACGATCCAGCAAACCGTGTAGTTAGTGATATGGGATTAAACTCAGATCAGGCATTTACTCCTGATTCTGGGAATCTTGATCCTCGCCTAGACCATACAGTAGGTCGTAGAGGTATTCCTTACCTAGATTGGCAAGATCATCCTGGTGCAGCTTGGATTCGTAATCAACCTAACGGAGGCCCTTACTCACCTAAGAAGTATGTGTATGCTCGTACTGAGCAAGGATCCTTCCAGGATAACTCTTCATGGACTCCAGGTTACACTGGGATCAACTTTATGATTATTCGATTTGCTGATGTCTTGTTGATGTCTGCAGAGGCTGACATTGAAACAGGCAATCTTGAAAGCGCGCGTGCTAAAGTAAACCGTGTGCGTGAGAGAGCCATGAATTCTGAACTTCTAAGAGAGGACGGAACACCTGCAGCCAACTATGTGATTTCAACCTACGATCAGCCTTGGACAGATGCAAATGCAGCTAGAACTGCCGTTCGTATGGAGCGTATGCTGGAACTAGGAATGGAAGGTCATAGATTCTTCGATCTTGTTAGATGGAATACTGTTCAAGAAGAACTTGATTTCTACTTTGCCCTTGATGGATCTATCCTTACTGGTGCACTAGGAGGAGCTAGATTCACAGATCCTTACAAATTAGTTCCTATCCCTCAAGATCAGATCGACTTGGTAGGATCGGATATTTTGATTCAGAATCCTGGATTCTAATCATTCGATTAAATACTTTAAAAGAGGCCTTAGAGGCCTCTTTTTTTTGCTTTTTTTAAAAGGTATATTTTTCAAAGCATCAGTAAAATTGTAATTTCAAATCATCAATATACCCGCTAATCCCTATGAAAATCACCCAATATTTACTTCTGATTTTATCTTTTTACCTTCTGGTTTCTTGTCAAAAATCAGATACACTTTTTGAGTTAAAACAATCCTCGGAAACGGGTATTGATTTCAATAATGAAATCATAGAAAGCGACTCATTTAATATTTTGACTGATGAATATATTTTTAATGGGGGAGGCGTAGCCGCTGCGGATTTTGATAATGACGGATTGGTTGATTTGTTTTTCACAGGGAATCAGGTTCCTAATAAGCTTTACCTAAATCAAGGCGATTTCAAGTTTGAAGATGTGTCAGATGAGGCTGGGATTTCAGCTTCTGATAAGTGGTGCACAGGGGTAACTGTAGCAGATGTCAATGAAGATGGCTGGATGGATATTTATGTCGTAGCGGCTATGAAGACTGGGGAGGGAGAGCGAAATAACTTGTTGTTTATCAATCAGGGGAAAGATGATCAAGGTAAGATTTCCTTCATTGAAAAAGCTGAAGAATTCGGAATAGCAGATCCAGGAAACGGAATGGGAGCTGCCTTTGTGGACTATGACTTGGATGGAGATTTAGATTTATACGTGCTCAATAATGAGCAAAGTAAAATTGTTCCTTCTAACTATCGAGAAAAAATCACGGATGGTTCAGCTATCAACAATGATGCTTTTTACCAAAATAATGGTGATGGATCATTTACGAATATTACTGTAGAAGCGGGAATTACTATCGAAGGCTTTGGTTTAGGCTTGTTGATTTCAGACCTGAATAATGATGGCTGGCCTGATATTCATGTTTCCAATGATTATGTCACCAATGATATTTTATATATCAATAATCAAGATGGCACTTTTTCCAATCAGATATCTCAGAAGCTCAAGCACCAAAGTCAATTCTCTATGGGCTCTGATATTGCGGATTTCAATAATGACATGATGCCTGATATCATCACCTTGGATATGCTAGGTGAGGATAATTATAGGAAGAAAACCACCATTGGCAAGAACTCCTATCAGGTTTATATCAGTAATGAACAATGGGGCTATGAGTATCAGCATGTAAGAAACATGTTGCATATGAATAACGGTCCAGAAGCTCCATTTAGTGAAATAGGCATGCTTGCAGGTATGTATCAAACTGATTGGTCTTGGTCTCCACTTTTTGGAGATGTCGATCATGATGGATGGAGAGACCTTTTGGTTACGAATGGATTTCCACGAGATATTACCGATAAGGACTTTGCTAATTACAGGGCAGACGTAGGAAGTATTGCCACCGTAAGGCAGCTTTTGGATTCTATTCCAATTGTCAAAATTCCAAATTATGCTTTCAAGAATGCAGGAGACCTGACGTTTAAAGATAGTGGTGAGGCTTGGGGCTTGGATAGACCTTCATTTTCCAATGGTGCAGTACTCGTCGATTTGGATAATGATGGGGATTTGGATTATGTAATAAATAATATCAATGATCCCGCTTTTGTCTTCGAAAATCATCTAAATAAGCGGCAAGAGAAAGGGTCCTACCTTAGAATTGATCTTTCCGGACCTCAATCCAATTCACAAGGCCTAGGAGCTAAAGTGGTTTTGACACTGAATGATGGGCAAAAATTATTTCAAGAACAACAGCTAGTCAGAGGTTATATGTCAACTTTGGAGCCTACCATGCATTTTGGTGTTGCACCAGGTAAAACGGTTGAGAATCTTTTGATCATTTGGCCAGATGGAAAAGAGAGTAAATTCGCAAACCCAGAACTTAATTCAACCCTTAAGGTGGCCTATTCGGAGGCAAATCAAGGCAAAAACACACTGGCGATCTTGGATCATGGTAGCTCCGAGCAATTATTTGAAAGCGTTTCTGAAGTGGTAGGTCTCAACTTTGTGCATGAAGAGCAGGATAAAATCGATTATAACGTACAGCGGACTTTACCTCATAAATTGACCCAATTCGGGCCTGCATTGGCTGTTGGGGATATCAATGGGGATCAAATGGAAGACTTGGTTATAGGTTCCTCTTCCGGTTTTATGCCTCAAGTATTTTTTCAAAATGCGGACGGTACCTTCAATCAGAGACAGCTATTGGATGATAATTCAGCCAGTTTTGAGGAGATGGGAATTCTACTTTTTGATGTAGATAATGACGGAGACTTAGATATGTATTTGGTGGGAGGAAGCAATGAGTTTTTACCTAATTCTCAAGAATATAATGATCGCTTGTATCTGAATGATGGGAGTGGGAATTTTCTGAAAGATGAGAGTTTTAATCAAGTAAAAGCCAGTGGAAGTGTAGTAAGAGCTGCTGATCTCAATCAAGATGGATTTTTAGACCTTTTCGTTGGAGGAAGGACTCCTTTTGCACAATACCCTTATCCTGAGGAGAGTTTTCTTTTGATCAATGAGAATGGAAGTCTAATAGATAAAACCGAGGAATTGGCTCCTGAGCTTCAGAAAATCGGGATGGTAACCGATGCTATTTGGTCAGATATAGATTTGGATGGGGATATGGATTTGGTTGTGGTAGGAGAATTGATGGCTATTCAGATATTCCAAAATGACTCTGGTAAGCTGACTCCAATGGAAGAAACTGGCTTGCAGCAATATTTAGGATGGTGGAATTCAATTGCTTCAGGAGACTTCGATCAAGATGGGGATGTCGACTTTGTAGTGGGGAATTTAGGAGCTAATAATCACTATCACCCTACGGCTGAAAGGCCCTATAAAGTATATGCAAAAGACTTTGATAAAAACGGAAGTGTAGACCCGGTGGTATTTTCTTGGTATAAGGATCGGGCAGGGAATTTCAATTCATTTCCAAGCCATTTCTGGGATGATTTGTATGGGCAGAGTACGCTTTTTAGGAGGAAGTTTGAGCGGTATAAAACCTACGCAATGGCCACTGAGCAAACCCTTTTCACAGAGGAAGAGCTTCAGGAAGCTTTGATCTTAGAAGGTAATTTTGATCGTACGTCTTATGTGGAGAATTTGGGTAATGGTAAGTTCAAGATTCATGAACTACCAATCGAGGCTCAGTTAGCGCCAGTTAATGGGATAGTGGCAGATGATGTCAACGGTGACGGGATTTTAGATATTCTGTTGGTAGGAAATGACTTTGGGAATGAGATATTCATCGGTAGATTGGATGCATTGAATGGTTTGGTCTTACTCGGAGATGGCAAAGGTAATTTTGATGCAATGAATGCTTCTGAGAGCGGATTTATTGTTCCAGGAGATACCAAAGCATTGGTAAAGCTAGCTCGAAATTCAGGTAGTCCTTTGTATATAGCTTCGCAAAACAGAGGGGAGTTGAAGGCATTTCATTCCAATCAAACCGTCGAACAAACTATCGAGCCTGGTCAGGAAATAACTGCTATACTCATCGAAACGACCGATGGAAGATCTATCCGTCACGAACCTGTGATAGGTTCTGGTTTTCTCTCTCAAAGTTCGCGGGAAGTTCGGCTTCCTACTAATTTGAAGTCACTCAAAGTGATTGATTACAAAGGGAATAGTAAGGATATTGATTTAAGTATCTTGAACTAGCGGTAGAGCTCATCAGATTTAGCTGCGCAGATATCTACCATAAGATCAGCAACTTTGTCCGTCACTGCATCAAAATAGTGCTGTCCTTTTTCAGGGCTTGCTTTTTTTGGGTTTCCTATGCCAGTATCCTCAGTCACCTGAGACCATTTGCGTTCTGCCCAAGCCCATTTTTCCCGAATACCTTTAATGGTGGATTTCTTTTCGTGTCCGTCACCAGCTTCTTCAAGTGGTAGGACCAATTCGGGGTGAAGGTATTGGATTAATGCGGTTTCCATTTCGTCGGCATGATCTCCCGCTTCTTCGAAAAACTGGCTTTTATCCAAGGCCTGAAACCAATTGCAGGTGAAAAGAAGCATATTCGGAAATTTTAGGCCTAATTCCCGTAGCGCTGTTTTAAAGTCATTTCCTCCGTGAGAATTGAGAATCAAAAATTTGCGCACTCCTTGTCGATCCATCACTTCTAAGATGTCACAAATGATGGCCATTTGTGTGCTTGGATTCATATTAATATCCAGATAAATGTCTGCCTGGCCTGTATTGACCCCAAATGGAATAGTCGGCAGTATCACCACATTGGCACCTTTATCCCAAGCCTTTCTTCCAGCCTCTGCACCGATAGCATCCGCTTCATAGACATCCGTTCCGTAAGGCATATGGTAATTGTGAGCTTCAGTCGCTCCCCATGGCAATACGGCGAGTTCATAGCGATGCTTTTTTAAATATTTCCAGTTTGTTTCTTTAAGCAGATATGGCTTCATAAAAATTTGGTAGGGTTTACTTTAATTTTTGATTAAATAGACCTGAAATTGATAATTTCAAGAATTAACCCAATTTAGTTTCCATGTCTCAAAGAAGAAAATTTATCAAGAAAACACTTTTTGGCTCGGCAGTTTTAATCCCGGGTGTGAACCACGCTTTGCCGATTTTTCAACCATCATCAAAACCTGCAGATGGCCCACTCATTCTATCCACTTGGAATCATGGAATTCCCGCCAACGCCGCCGCCATCAGTGCATACAAGAAGAGTGGAAGTATTGTTGATGCAGTGGAGATTGGTGTAAAAGATACAGAGCTCGATATGGAGAATCTATCAGTGGGTCTTCAAGGGCTTCCTGACCGCGAAGGCATCACCACGCTCGATGCTTCGATAATGACTGGTGATGGATCTTGTGGGTCAGTTGCTTTTGTCAGGCAGGTGAAGCATCCGATCTCGCTGGCAAGGGCAGTGATGGAAAAGACTCCCCATGTGATGCTCGCAGGGGAAGGAGCGAGACAATTTGCTATTTCACAAGGTTTTCCCATCGAGGAGGAAAAACTCAGTCCAAAGGCTCAAAAAGCTTACGATGAATGGAAAAAAACCAGTAAATACAAACCTGTCATCAATATTGAGAATCATGATACCATTGGAATGATTGGAATGGATGATAAAGGGAATTTTGCAGGAAGCTGTACGACTAGCGGCTTAGCATATAAGATGCATGGGAGAGTTGGCGACAGTCCCATTATTGGAGCCGGTCTCTATGTAGACAATGAAGTCGGCGCCGCAACGGCAACCGGTTTGGGAGAGTCAATTATTCGTATCTGCGGTAGTTTTTTGATTGTAGAGTTGATGCGCCAAGGCAGAACTCCTCAGGAAGCTTGTGAGGAAGCTGTTCGGAGATTGATTTCCAAAAACAAAAAGGATATTGCAGATATTCAAGCAGGCTTTCTCGCTATCAATAAAGAGGGGCAAGTTGGTGCGTTTGCCGTGCAGCCGGGGTTCAACTTTGCCCAAGCCACCCTTTCTAATAATGATTTGATTGACTCCAAAAGTCACTTTTGATGTCCATATTACTAGAAGCACCCGTTTTTAATATACAATCAGCTCTAGATGCTGCCCGATTTGGGGTACATCGCCTGGAGTTATGCGCCAATTTTCCTGAGGGAGGTGAAACACCGAGCGTAGGAATGCTGGAAGTTTTAAAAAGCGAGCTGGATATTCCAGTTTTTGTAATGATACGCCCCCGAGGAGGAGATTTTTGCTATTCGCAAAAAGAACTCTTGGTGATGAAACGTGATATCGAAGCCCTAGGAAAAGCGGGTGCTGACGGCTTTGTGTTTGGAGTGTTGGATTCTAAAGGAGCTGTACAAAATGATGCTTGCGAGAGCTTACTTAGAGCAGCATCGGGGAAGCCCTGTACCTTTCATCGAGCATTCGATGCATGCCAAGATCCTGAAAGAAGTCTGGAGGCTATTATTCAGCTAGGTTTTCAACGTATTTTGACCTCAGGGGCTCGAAATTCCGTCTCTGAAGGAATGGATTTGATCGAGAAGCTATTGCAAATGGCAGGTGATCGAATTATCATCATGCCTGGTGGTGGGTCAAAGCCTGAGCATGTAAGTCATCTTCAGAAGTATTCAAACTTTCAAGAGATCCATGCTTCATGCAAAACAAAAGTCCTTTCCCCCAATCAATTTATAAATCCTGAGGTTAGTTTTACGAGTAATCCGGATGATTTCAAGTATCATCTGGGAATAGACGCTGATTTGGTAAAGGAATTTCTGGAGGCAGGGAAATGAAGGGAAGATTGATAGTTTTACTTTTTCTAGTACTTAACTGGGCTTGTGAGCCTATTTCTGAGCGAAAGCAACCTGTCCCTAGCCTTTATCAGCTTTCTCAAATGGATCTGAATTTGGGCGGGGAAAAATTAGCTGAATTGTACTGTGGCAATTGCCATTTGATGCCAGATCCATCCATTTTGGATAAGGTAACCTGGAAAGAAAATGTGCTGCCGGATATGCGAATGCGAATGGGCCTATACCTTGAGGAAGATTTTGGGGTAACGCTACCTCGAGACCGAGGAGTTCCTTCAGGGATTTATTCAGACATTCCACTTATTAAGAAGGATGATTGGGAGAAGTTGCGGGATTATTATCTCTCCAAAGCTCCGGATTTTCCTCTTCCACAGAAAGAAAAGATAGCGCCTGAATTGGGAATTCCTGGATTTGAGGTGTTGATGCCAGCCTTTGATTTCGTTTACCCTGATTTGACCACGATGATTCATGTTGACAGTGCTTCGCGGATTTGGCTAGGGCATCGATTCAAAAAACTTTTTTATTTGGATCTTTCAGAAAACCCTACGCTCCTCGACTCCCTGAATACCGGTATTGCTCCAGTTTCTATAGCGAAGAGAGGGAGTTCTTTCGAACTCTTGACTATGGGACGTATGGACCCATCAAATGATTCCCTTGGTAATATTGTACGTTTTATTCCCAATGAGGGAGATTGGAAAAGGGAAATTATTCAGGAAAAATTAATGCGTCCGGTTCATGTTTCCTGGGGGGATTTAAATGGGGATGGCCTTCAAGATCGGGTGATTTCGCAATTTGGAAATCACTTGGGAAAGCTTAGTGTGTTTTTCGGTGGGGATGAAGAAAATGAGGAAGTAGTATTGAAGGCACTGCCTGGTGCCCGAAAGACAGAGTTGGTTGATTGGGACGGGGATGGAGATTTGGACATTGTAGGGATGATGACACAGGCGGCTGAAGGTATTTTTCTTTGGGAAAATCAAGGCGAGGGAAGATTTTTCGAAAGGATTTTGCTTCAGTTCCAACCTGCATTCGGCTCCAGTGATTTTCAGCTCGTAGATATGAATGACGATGGGAAGCTGGATCTTGTCCTCGTCAATGGGGACAATGCAGACCAATCCCAGATTTTGAAAAACTATCATGGTGTGCGAATTTTCCATAATCTCGGTGAAAATGAATTTGAGGAAAGTTGGTTTTATCCCATGTATGGTGCAAGTGGAGTGGAAGTCGCTGATTTTGATCAAGATGGGGACTTGGATATCGTAGCGATTTCCTTTTTTCCAGATAAAAGTCAAAAACCAAAAGAGGATTTGATTTTCTTTGAAAATAAGGGCAAGAATCAGTTTAAACCCTATTTACCAAAAGTTCAATTTGATACCAATTACCTGATACTTTCAAAAGGCGATGTTGATGAGGATGGGGATTTGGATATTTTGGTAGGAAGTTTTGATTTTAATGACCTTTACAAAGGACCTTCTGAAAAGTGGCGACCAATTTTATTCATAAAGAATAAAATTTTTAATTAATTAATTAAATCAAAATAAAAATCTGAAAATATATATTTTTTAATTTAATGATTGGATTTTAAGCTGAAAATCAGTAGTTTATAAGTTCACTTTAAAAAAATCTCAATCATGGTTAAAAGTTTTCAAGGAGTAAGACTAGCGGAGCCAAAAAGAAATACTCCAACTCCCATTTTGGTCAGAGATCACATGAGTACCAATTTGGTGACATTTCATCCGGAAGACACCATTGACCAGGTACTTGAGGTGCTGACAAAAAGGAAAATTTCCGGAGCTCCTGTGGTGGATGAATCAGGGGGCTTGGTAGGAATCATCTCAGAGGTAGATTGCCTGAAAGAAATCATCAAAGGGAAATACACCAATACACCGAAGTTTCCTGCAAAAGTAAAAGAGCACATGAGCACAGATGTGATGACTTTATCACCGGATTTATCGCTTTTTGATGCAGCAGGAAAGTTTTTAGAACTTAAGATTCGTCGTTTTCCAGTTTTGAAGGACAATAGATTAGTAGGGCAAATCAGTCTTAGTGATATCATTCGGGCTTTTCCCAAACTCAAGCATACGACTTGGTGAAATTTAAAGCGACTCTAGGTCGCTTTTTTTATTTGGATCTTTCCAATGCTCGTTCCACATCCTTTACAATATCTTCAGGATGTTCTAATCCAACCGATAGCCTGATAAGTCCAGGATGAATCCCTACTCTTTCCCGCTCCTCTTCAGTGAGCTTGCTATGTGTGGTAGAGGCAGGATGTGTAATGATACTTCGGCTATCTCCAAGATTTGCAGTGATTGAGATCATTTGTAGCTGATCAATGAATCGTTGTGCCCGACTTATGCCACCCTCGAGATTTAAGGTGACTATTCCTCCTCCCTGACTCATTTGTTTTTGAGCAAGGTGATGTTGAGGGTGAGATTTTAGAAATGGATACTTTACTTCATTTATGCCCGATTTCCCTTCAAAGTAGCTTGCAATTTTTAATGAGCTTTCACAATGCCTGTCCATACGAACAGCCAGTGTTTCCATGCTCTTTGATAGCATCCAAGCATTGAAAGGTGAGATAGCAGGGCCCGTATGGCGGGTAAAAAACTGAACCTCTTTGATCAGGTCTTTTTTGCCTAAAATCAGTCCACCTAGGACGCGTCCTTGCCCATCGATGTATTTCGTAGCACTGTGTGTGACGATATGGGCACCCCATTTGGCAGGCTGCTGCAAATAGGGAGTCGCAAAGCAATTGTCCACTACCAAAATCAGATTGTGTGCAGTGGCGAACTTTCCTGCCCACTCCAGGTCGATGATTTCCAGACCTGGGTTGGAAGGGGTTTCCAAAAAGAGCATTTTCGTATTTGCCTGTAAAAGCTTTTCCCAGTTTTGATAGTCCGAAATATCTCCATAAGTGGAGGTGATTCCCCATTTTGGAAAGACTCGAGTGAGTAATTGATGAGTAGAGCCAAAAAGTGAGCGTGCCGCCAAGACATGGTCTCCTTGCTGGAGGAGAGAGGCTATACTTCCAAACATCGCTGCCATACCAGAAGCAGTAGCTACCCCATCTTCAGTTCCCTCTGCTCGACAGACCTTTTCGATCAATTCTGAGGAATTGGGGTTAGCATACCTGGAATAAATATTTCCTGAGGTTTCATCTGCAAAAGTAGCTCTAGCTTCTTCAGCAGAATCGAATGTAAAGCTTGATGTCAGAAAAATAGGGGCTGAGTGTTCCCGCTCGTTGGTTCGGGATTGGGTTCGGATTGACTCTGTTTCGAAATGTGCCATAGAATAATTTTTTTGGAAAAATCAGGCTATGCGACTGATAAAGATTTTCCCAAAAATTCACACCGAACCAGAAATAGGGGTAGATTTTACGCCAACTTATAGTTCCCAATTTGGGTAGGATTTGGCACCTTTCTCGAAGAGATTTCGGGATGGTTGCCAGAGGGTCATAGAGCCTATTCTCTCGCCTCTTCTTTATAAATCAGTTGCCTGAAGTGATACAAATAAAGAGGGAGATTTGGTCATTTCCAAATCTCCCTTTTAAATCAGTCATTAAATTGGGTCATAGTTTGGGATATGCCTATGGTACAGAATCCAAAAATCATTTCTATGGCTTTGTCCATCATAATGGGTAACTCATCAAACTCGTTTTGAGTAAATCTACCTAAGACATAATCTACCTGTCGCCCTTTTGGGAAGTCATCTCCAATCCCCATTCTTAGTCTCGGATAGTCTTGCCCTCCGCAAAGCGCTTCAATGTTTTTTAGTCCATTATGACCGGCAGAACTCCCTTTGGCACGCATTCGTAATTTGCCGAATGGAATAGCAACGTCATCGACTAGAACGAGTATATTTTCCTTCGATACGTTGAGCTCTTTCATCCAATAGTTTACGGCCTTACCACTGAGATTCATGTAAGTGGTAGGTTTGATCAAATGTAGCGTTCGCCCTTTATGCTTGATTTCAGTTTTGAAGGCTAATCGGTCACTTTTCCAGTCTGCAGCTGTTTTTTCAGCTAGTCTATCCAAAGTCAGAAACCCAATATTATGCCTTGTGAGCTCGTATTCCGGTCCAATATTACCTAGTCCTACTATCAGATATTTCATACGAATGTCTTTGTAGCATTAAAATAAAAAAATCCTGCCCTTGGGAGGCAGGATTTGATCAAGATTCTAATTGATTATTCCTCGTCGCCACCTTTTTTGCCACGAAGAGCTCTTGGAATTCCGATAGTCACGATGGATACATTTGGACTGGTTAGAATTTCAAAGTTCTCAGGCTTCAATTCACCTACTTTGAAAGACTTTCCAAGGTCAAGCTTAGAAATATCAACCTCAATGAAATCAGGGAAATCCTTTGCAAGTCCCTTTACTTTCAATGATCTGGTTTTCAATTCTAGTTTACCACCTTTTGTGATACCAGGAGAGTTACCTACTACTTTCACTGGAATCTCAAACTTGATAGGTCTGTCTTCAGTGTAAGCCATGAAGTCCACGTGAAGTAAAACTTCACTGACTGGATGGAACTGCGCATCTTTCAACACAGCCTTGATGTGAGTTCCTTCAACGTTAAGGTCTACCAAGTGAACCTCAGGAGTGTAGATCAAGTCTCTGAAAAGGATAGCAGGACTGTGGAAGTGAATCTGCTCAGGGATACCTGGGCCGTACACTACGCAAGGTACGCTACCTGATTCTCTGATTTCTTTCAAACTCGCACTGTCGAGATTTGCTCTTTTAAACCCTATAATCTCTAGTGTTTTCATGTGTATTTGTATTTAAAATTAGTTTTTCAAATAAATAAGGAGCTGATGGAGGTATTGCCTGTGACAGCGTGGATTGCCTTTGAGAAAAGGTCTGCTACACTGAGCACATGGATTTTGGATGATTTTTGCTTGAGTGGAATCGTGTCTGTAATGACTAATTCTGCTAAAGCAGAGTTTTCGATATTTTCATAAGCCTTTCCAGAAAGAACTCCATGCGTTGCAATTGCTCTGACTGATTTAGCTCCTTTGTCCATGATGATTTGGGCAGCTTTGCAAAGTGTACCTGCAGTGTCTACCAGATCATCTACCAAAACTACATCCTTTCCTTCTACATCTCCAATCACCTGCATAGAGGCGATTTCGTTGGCTCTTTTTCTGTGCTTATCACAGACGACCATTTCTACTTCAAAATGCTTTGCATAAGCCCTTGCTCTAGCTACGCCACCCACATCAGGAGATGCGAAAATGAGATCAGGCAGGTTCAGCATTTGCAAATAGGGCACAAAGATAGCTGATCCATTCAAATGATCCAATGGTATGTCAAAAAATCCTTGAATTTGACCAGCATGTAGATCACAGGTCATGATTCGGTCCGCACCAGCTGAAGTGAGCATATTGGCTATTAATTTTGCCGCGATAGATACCCGGGGTCGATCTTTACGGTCTTGTCGGGCATATCCAAAGTAAGGGATAACTGCACAGACCTTGTAAGCACTGGCTCGCTTGGCCGCATCGATCATGAGGCAAAGTTCCAGAATATTATCGCTAGGAGGATTGGTTCCTTGGATAATAAAGACATTGCATCCACGAATGGATTCATTGTAGCTTGGAGACATTTCCCCATCGCTGAATCTTGATAGAGTTAAATCGCCAAGATTTTTTCCAAAATTCTTTGAAATTTTCTTGGCAAGATCCGTACTGTTTGATCCTGCAAATATTTTGACCTCGGACATGAATGGATTGATTTAGAAGGAAGCGGTTTTGTTTTGATTTGAAACAAAAGTAAGAATTTTTGATGGGGATGGGAAAGGACAAAGATTTTCTAAATGGTTTGTTGATTTTTCGGATGTTTAAAAAAAATGCTCAGGTTTTTTTATGAACCTCAATGAATCTTTATCTTTAAGAATATCAGCTTTTTAAAACTCTTTTTGACATGAACCATTCAAAACCTCTCCACTTAACTATAAGTCTAAATGACGCTGATGGGAATCCTGTTCCTATAGAAACAATTGAAATCAATGGAAAAATTTTTTCGGCTGAGTTTTCAGATAAAAAGGAATCTCAGGAGGAAAAAGTGATTGAAGATGCGGTTGTGGTACCGATTGTGACAGACGTTGTAGAAGATGAAAAAAGTACACCAAAAGAAAAGGATAAGATTGGAATCCAAGAAATCAAACCAGTTGACTCTTCTGATGAATATGATACGCTGGAAAAATTTGGAGGGAACGCCTTCCATCGGATGTTTTGGGGTACTTTGAAATATGAAGCACTAGGTGATAATCGCTGTAAAGTCACATATCAGGGAGAAGAAGGTGTTTTTTCACCCGAATATATCGGAATGTGGTTAGAGCCTTCTCGTGTTCACCGGAGTAGTTTTGAATATCCAGAGAGAGGGCGAAATTATTTTCCAGGAGCCCTTACGGTTGTTTACTCACGAGTTTTGGAAGTTTTGGATGATAAAAATCTACTCGTTGATTTCCCTTACAATGGAGGGAACCTTGAAAGCCCCAAGGTAATGGAAAAGCAAGATGGGACCTTCTTTTTTGACAATCGATTTGCTATCGAGTCATGGGCGTCCTCAATCAGTAGAAAATCCACGCTTAAAGCTAGGGCGGGACAAGTTTATGGAGTATTAGGGATGCCGAAAATAGTGGTGCCTCCCGATAGTACGTGGAACTTTGAAACTCTAGGGGAAGGACCTTCAGCAGCTATTCATTTAATGTGGTCTGATGCTTTCAATGGTGATAAATATGGGAGAGGTTTGGAGCAGCCGGGCAGTTTTACTGAAACCTTCGGCGAAAATGGAGCGCTATTCCATTTACCGGACATGGGAAAAGTGGATATAAATTTTGAATGGCAATTTTTGCCTTCTAATTATTCACAGCGAGTAGTGCAATTTGGGTCTCCTAATGGCTTGATTTTTTCTGATTCTTCCGCATTCAGTTATCAATACGGGCTTAAAAGGTTTAGAAACACAGATCAATATCGTATTCGAAAGGCAATGGAAGATGCTTTGGGATTCGTTCGGCCGGGAACTTCCTTTTCAATGCCCAACCAAGGATATTGTAATGGTGGAGGTATTCATGACGAAAGAGATGTCAAGGAGTTTTGCACCTATCGCTTTGAAGGGGACTGGTATTCGAAAGATTTGAATAACATGAAAGCCAGGCAAAGTGGTGGATTACGTATAGAGTGGGAAGGGGTTAGCCCTGATCAGCGAGGGAGATTCATAGAATTGGAATCCCTAAAACCCTTTAGGTTTGAAGGAATCAGGCTTAGGATGCTTGATCATCAAACTATCGAACTTGATGATCCTAATTTTAGCTGGTATCATTTGGCATGTCAGGAATGGACAGGAGGAACAAGTACAAGTTCGGAAACTGTCCATTTAATTGTAAATGGGTATAGAGTTGGGTTGAATTCTAATGGGGATCATTGGTTGGTTCACGGGGATGAAGACTTATCAGGTGTCTCCTTTTCTGCAAGGCAGGTCAAGACCTTTGATAAAATTCCTACAATAGGCGATATAATTTCCCAAGATCTAGATGACTTTTCAAAGAATGGAATCATAGGTAAAAAAGGCCCTAATGTCTTAGAAATCTGGGGGTGGAGCGTCCAAAAGGGAGATGTATTCACGTTTGCAGGCCAAAAGTTTGAAATAATCAAAACCAATCGAAAATGGAAGACTTGGGCACAATTTGCCGAGCAGTATTCTTCTCCTCCTTCCAGATTAAAACGAGGAGATCGAAGAGTGACATATACTGAAATTGAATTGGATAAGCCTATAGATGATCCGGTTTCGTCAATTGAGCTGAAAGTAGAAAAAAGTGCTCTAGGACACCTTCTGAATGGGAGAGTAATTGAAGGGTGTCAAGCCGTTTGGAACTTTGGTAATGACTCACCAGGGCATTTAATGTATACTGACTACAATGTAAACATGGTAATGAGGAATGTGGAAATCCATGGAATGATCCGTAGTACCTCCAGGCCTCTTTGGACCGAAATAAGTGATGAGCTATCTGGAACTATAAAGTCCTTTTCGGTTGGAAGTTTGGGAAGCGATAGTTGGAAAAAAGGAATGTCTGTAGTTCTCTTCGATCCCCATTCAGGGATAAAAGAAGAGCTTGTTTTGTCAAAAAGCTATTCTGGTAAGGCAGAGAGGGTTTATGTAGAACCTAAAGAGTTATCTGGGACTTTTCCCAAAGGTTCTATTTTAACTTGTATGTATTCATTATGCTCTGAGGCCCGTTTTGAGAATGTGTTTTTTGTAAATGAGGATTTAAGTCCATGCTACTCAGAGCGTATTGATTATCGACCACAGGGTCTGCGGCTTCGCCAATTATTGACAGATAATGATGGTTTTCGGGTTAAAATAAAAGGGGGTAGAATAAGTTGGTATAGCAATTTGGATAATTTGTTTGAGCCAGAAGTGGAGCTTTCGAATCATCCTCATTTGGTCAATCCAAAATCTGTGGTGCCTGTAATCCTTAACCCAATTTTTATGGATAAAAAAGGGGCCCGGTTTGGCTTTCAACAAAAAGGAACTAAAATACAGGAACTTTATTTTCCCAATAGAGTAGTTGTACGGGATCAGTTTGAAGTTGATTTGAGTAATTCTGAGATTCAGGCAGACCTTTGGATAGAGGGGAATGGGAAGATTATTCTGGATGGATTCAAATCACTCAATTTTGAAGAAAATAATCAAGAAATGGCCTACGGATTCAATCTGACAATTCAAGAGAGATTCTCTAAAATTCAGAAATTGATTTTAAAAGGTAAAGAAGGATCATCGGCCTTAAACGTTGCTTCAAAAATACCTATAGGAGCTCTTGAGATAGATTTAAAAGATTGGAAGCTTCAACCAGGGATTTTTAATGCAGGCGGTTTTCAGACTCAGCAGAATAAAAATGATCCTGATTATAAAAAGTATATTAAAATCGAATCCTAATTTTTCCGATCCTGTAAAAATTCCGATAAAGAGGTTACTTACTATAAGGACCTCTTTTTTTTAGTTTATTTTAGAGAAATGATCAATCGCAAATCAAGCTTATGACAAAAAATTTATTCAAACTGTTTCTACTTGTTTTTCTCTTCTCAGGGATAAAACTTCAAGCTCAGCAAGTGCCTACACCTCAATCTCATTTTGGGTTTGAAATAGGGGATGATTATATGCTGGCAAACTTTACCCAGGCTGAGGCTTACTTCAAGAAGGTTTCAGAGGCCTCTGATCGGGTCATGTTGACCAGTATTGGCAAGACTGAATTTGGGCGGAATCAACCCATGATGATTGTCACAGCACCTGAGAATTTTGCAGAACTGGATCGCTACAAGGAAATTTCTCAAAAACTCGCTCGGGCTGAAATGACAAGGGAGGAAGCAGAAGAACTCATCAAACAAGGGAAACCTGTGGTTTGGATTGATGGTGGCCTTCATGCGAATGAAGTGGTGGGAGCACATCAACTCATCCAAACACTCTATGAACTCGCTTCTAGTAATGACGAGGAGACACTGAAGATTCTCGAAAATGTCATCATTCTATTAGTTCATGCGAATCCAGATGGAATGGAAATTATGTCGGATTGGTATATGAGAAAGGAAGACCCGACAAAAAGGGATCAAAACATCCCAGTTCTTTATCAAAAGTATGTTGGGCATGATAATAACCGGGATTTTTACATGAACAATATGTCTGAGGCTACCAATATTTCGCTTCAGCAATATGTAGAGTGGATCCCACAGATCATCTACAATCATCATCAGTCAGGCCCTCCCGGATCGGTAGTGGCTGGACCTCCTTACCGAGATCCCTTTAATCACGTTTTTGACCCTTTAATCATTACTAGCCTAGATGCAGTTGGCGCGGCCATGATCAACCGAATGCATCAAGAAGACAAGCCTGGATACACCCGCTTAGATGGCTCAGTTTTTTCTACTTGGTGGAATGGTGGACTTCGTACAACACCATATTATCACAATCAGATAGGTATTCTTACCGAAATCATTGGTAATCCTACCCCGTCTCAAGTGCCATTGGTCCCTGAGCGATTGATTCCAAATAATGGTACTCCATACCCAGTTACGCCAAGAGATTGGCACTTCAAGACTTCCATTGATTATTCTGTGTCACTGAATTATGCGATTCTCAATCACGCGGTTCGGCATGGGGATGAATTGTTGAGGAATATTTATCTCATGGGTAGAAGATCCATAGAGAAAGGCCAAAAGGATACATGGACTCCTTATCCAAAATATGCCCAAGCAGTAGAAGATGCTTATGAGAAGGCTCGTGATGAAGGAAAAGTGCAGGCTTCTCGAAATTGGCGCTCAGGTTTGCCTCGTGAGTTTTATGAGGAGGTGTACCAAGATCAGGAGCGCAAGGATCCCTATGGCTATATTTTGCCTGCAGATCAGGCAGATTTTCCTACTGCTATTAAGTTTTTGAATGCCTTGATCAAATCAGGGATAAAAGTTCACAAAGCCACACAAGATTTCAATGTCAATGGCAAGACCTATCCAGCTGGCTCCTACATTGTGAAGACAGCTCAGGCATTTCGTCCCCATGTGATCGATATGTTTGAGCCACAAGATCACCCCAATGATTTCTTGTATCCTGGAGGACCTCCGATCCGTCCTTACGATGCAGCAGGTTGGACTTTAGCTTTCCAGATGGGTTCAGAGATTGATCGGATCATGGAAGACTTTGATGGGCCTTTTGAGGCAGTTCCTTATGGGGAAATACAAACTCCCCCAGCAAAGACCTTGGCTAATGGCTCTGGCTATTTAATCGATGTGCGTGGAAATAATGCCTTTATGGCAGTAAATGATCTTTTTGATGCTAAAGTGAAAGTTTATCGCACCACTGAGGAGATGAATGGCTTGCCGGCAGGGTCATTTTATGTAGGCTCAGCTGGTAAAGCGGTCTTACAAAAAGCTGCCCAAGAGTATGGTGTCTATGGCAAGCCTAGCTCCAAGCCACGAGAACTGAAAGAAATCAGCCCCGCAAGAATAGGTTTGTATGATTATTATGGTGGATCTATGCCGTCAGGTTGGGTAAGATGGATGCTAGAGCAGTTTCATTTTGACTTTAAGCAGGTATTTCCAAAAGAAATAAATGCTGGTAACCTGAACGAAAACTATGACGTGCTTCTTTTCATCGGGCCTGGAATCCCTTCGGTTGGAAGCCGTGGTGGAGGTCGTTCGCAGCCCGATGAGTCTGAAATTGACGAGCAATACCATCACATGCTTGGTAATTTCACCGCTCAAGAGTCAGTTCCTGCAGTCAGAGAGTTTATTGAAAAAGGAGGGCAAGTGATCACAGTTGGGTCGGCTACTGAGTTGGCTTTTCATCTGGGTCTACCAGTCAAAGATGCGCTCGTAGAAATGAACGCCGATGGAGAAGAGAGTCCGCTTAGTGGAGAGAAATACTATATCCCGGGGTCAGTCTTGGAGATGCATGTAGATAATACCCAGCCTATCAATTACGGTATGGGAGAAACTAGCTATATCATGTTCAATCGATCTCCAGTATTCAAGCTTACTCCAGAAGCAAGTAATAAAGGAGTGAAAGCGATCGCTTGGTTTGGTGAAGAAGAGCCGCTTCGAAGTGGCTGGGCTTGGGGTCAATCCTACCTGAGAAATGGAGTCACCGCATTCAAAGCTGAAATAGGAAAGGGTAAATTCTATGCCTTTGGGCCCGAAATCACCTTCCGAGCCCAATCGCATGGCACATTCAAAATGTTGTTTAACGGGCTCTATAAGTAATAATTAAGATTCCGAATTGAAAGGCCATATTCTAATAAGGATATGGCTTTTTTTTCAGCAAAGTTTAAACTCCTCTCATCAATTTCGTTTATTGAGGTATGGATACTTATCAGCACTACGTTCAGGCTGAACTTACATCATGGCTATATATGATGAAAAAACCACCTTCGATAGGAGGTAGGCTGACTCACGGTGTACAGCGAAAAATAAATCAGATTATCCCAGACAAAATTCACAAAGTAGTGACCACTGCCATTGAGAATATAGTCAAAGCTGTCATTACGGGATCTTCTTGGATTGTACCGAAAGCTTCTGAAAGCCTTTCTTTGAAAGAACGTGAAATGAAAGTGCGAACCCGAATCAAATGGTATCGTAATTCGGCTTCTGCAGAGGGAGCTATCACTGGGGCAGGAGGGATTCTAATGGGTTTTGCGGATTTTCCAGCTTTCCTGGCGATCAAGATGAAAATGCTCTTCGATATAGCTGCTCTCTATGGATATGATACCAAGAATTATCAGGAGAGACTTTTTTTGCTCTATGTTTTTCAGCTAAGCTTCTCCTCTCAAAAACGTCGGAACGAACTGATTGAGCATATAGAAAATTGGGATTCGTTTAAGGGGAGTCTTCCCAAGACCTATGATGAGTTTGATTGGCGTACCTTTCAGCTGGACTATCGGGATTATATTGATCTGGCTAAGCTTGCTCAGCTCATTCCTCTCGTAGGAGCACCTGTCGGAGCCTTGGCTAATTATAAGCTAAGTGAGCAGCTAGGTAAGAATGCAATGAATGCTTATCGCCTCAGGATGCTAGAAGCAAAAAAGCCCTAAATCTTTCGAATTAGGGCTTTTTGTTGGTCTACTAGGGCTCGAACCTAGACTCTTCTGAACCAAAATCAGACGTGTTGCCAGTTACACCATAGACCAGTTTGAGACGGAAGTCCTTTCGACCTCCCTTAAAGTGACACAAAGGTAGAATTCTGTATTTTTTTTTCCAAGCTAGAAATGAAAGATTTTTCAATTATTTACTTAAACTAAAGACTTTTTCATTAGGTTAATAAAAAAATTATGAAAAAATATCGCTTAATTTTTTCTTCGCAATCGATTGAAAAATTACAATACTGTTAATATTCAGTTACTTATATTGATAAAATGAAAATATTTACCTTGTTTTGCTTCGAATTTTAAGAAAACACAACTCGAAAGCTATGAAAGTAGAAAAAATGGAAAAGACTGTAATCGACACAGTCAACAAGCTTGAGAAGCTGAAGGTGGGAGAATCTTTGGCTGCTGAATTGTCTTGGTGCTGGTTTAGCTACAAGAATGACCAAAATCCAGTGGGACTTGTAGAGAAGTCTGAGAAAGCCTTAGAACTGTTTAAGGCAGCCCGTGAAAAAAACAGCCGTGCTGTTTCCAAGAAATTGGTGGAAGACCTAGAGAAGATCTTGGTACTTAACTAAACAAAAAAAGGGCTGAATTTCAGCCCTTTTTTATTTTTATCAAGTCGAGATTACTCTGCGACTACTACGAATTTTACGTCTGTTTTTACTTCTCTGTGAAGGTCAACCTCTGCGACAAATTCACCGGCACCGTCGACAGGAGTATTGATAGCGATCTTCTTTCGATCAATATCAAATCCTTGTGCTGCCAAGGCGTCAGAAATTTGAAGGGTGGTTACTTTTCCGAAGATTTTTCCAGTTTCACCGATTTTAGCTTTGATTTCAAGCGTTACGCCAGAAAGCTTGCTTGCGATCTCCTCAGCATCTGCTTTGATTTTCTCAGCTTTGTGAGCGGCTTGCTTGATGTTTTCAGCTAGGATCTTCTTATTAGAAGAAGTGGCCAAAACGGCATATCCTTGAGGGATGAGGTAATTGCGTCCATATCCAGGCTTCACACTTACCAAATCATTTTTATAGCCGAGACCTTTGATGTCTGTTTTTAGTATAATTTCCATTTCTGTTTAGCTTTTAGAATGATAGGATGATGTGAATTACTTCAATCCGTCAGTTACAAATGGTAGTAAAGCCAAATGTCTAGCTTTCTTCACTGCTTGAGCAACTTTACGCTGATACTTTGCAGAGTTACCAGTCAATCTTCTTGGAAGAATCTTTCCTTGCTCATTGACAAATTTCAAAAGGAAGTTAGGGTCTTTGTAATCGATATACTTGATCCCGTGCTTCTTGAATCGGCAGTATTTTTTCTTTACTTCGCCTCTGTTGATTGGTTCGTTGAATAGTGTCATTGGGCAGCTTCCTCCTTAGCTTCGGATTTTTTGTTAAACTCTCCTTTTCTTCTTCTGTCGCCGTAAGCGATCGCATGCTTGTCCAATACGGTAGTCAAGAATCGCATTACTTTCTCGTCACGTCGGAATTCAGTCTCCAACTTTTTGATCACTGTAGGATCCGCCTTGTACTCAACCAATACGTAAAAACCGGTTGTCTTCTTCTGAATAGCGTAAGCCATCTTCTTAAGACCCCAATTTTCCACATTGATCACATCTGCCCCCTCTTCTTTTAACAAGTTTACAAACTTGTCGACAGTATCCTTCATCTGAACATCAGACAAAACGGGAGTTAAAATGAATACCGTCTCGTAATTTCTTTGGAACATTTTGAATGTGTTTGTGTGAAATTTATTAAACAGACCGCAAAAGTAGGTTGATTTTAGGTTTTATCCAAATAACATCTGTTATCTATTTTTCTCACCCAATAAAAAAAGCCTCTCTGATTTTGAGAGGCTTAAAAGACATGTCTGTGATGATTTACTTCACTGAAAATGTTCTAGATCCAATCTGATAATCATCCACAAAGATACGGACTTCATGGTCTCCTGAGACATAGTCAGATCCCTTTTCGTAGTAGAAAGTCAAAGGCTCTCCGGTATTATCAAAAAGGATGTCCTGCTTGACGGTATAGAACTGCTCGGCTCCATTCACAGTGAATGTGCCTGATCCTTTGGCCACATCAAAGATCGGTTGCTCATTCGGAGCAAGAATCTGAACATAGACGTTTCTAGGGCCTGGCTGAGCTACCTTGTTATCAGAGAAATTGAAACTGATTTTGATCCGTTCGATCTGTCGATTTCTAAAGTCTTTGGTGGTCTCTACCCGTTCTTTACCTCTTCTGTTGATAGCTGCAACGGTGATATTTTCTGCTTTCAGCATGGAGGCAACATTGACCTTTGCCTGAAGATCCTCTTTCTGAAGGTTCAGTTGAGCGACCTCTTCCTCGATTTCAGCTTGGGTCGTTTTGAGATCTTGATTCTCAGCATATAGCTGTTGGTTCATTGCTCTCAACTCAAGAATTTCCTGATCCTTTTCCTGCAGCATACCATTGTATGACTGAATTCGGCGATTTAGTTCGGCGATTTCATTGGCGGTGCGCTGTCGATTGGAGTTTCGCTCGGCTATCAACTGGTCGCGTACTTCTTCAAGCGCGGCGATATCTCCACCCAACTTCTCGATTTCCTGAATACGCAGATTCAGCTGGTAAGTCACCGAATCTAGACGCTGGTTGAGCTGATTGTTTTCGGTAGACAGAAGTAATATTTCTTCAGTCTTTTTGGTGCGGTCTACGTAATCAGTGTATAACTTGATCCCACTAATGATTACAAGTAGCACCAAGACAATGATGATGATATTTTTGCCTTGGTCTTTTTTTGGTTGAGAATCTTTTTCAAAATTTGAGTCCATAACTACTTAGGGCTTGATGAATTATTTGGATGAGAGCTACTGGACCCAGCGCTATGAGCAAGGTGCCACGGGCTGGGATATCGGTTACGCTTCTACACCGCTAGTACAATATTTAGACCAAATTGAGAATCGGGATATCAAAGTGTTGATACCAGGCGGAGGGAATGGGCATGAAGCCGCTTATGCATTTGAAAAAGGCTTCCAGAATACTTTTTTGCTGGATTTCGCCAAATTCCCTTTAACAAAGTTTAGGAAGTCCAATCCTCAATTTCCAGATGAAAACCTATTAAACGAAGATTTCTTTACCCACAAAGGAGTTTATGACCTGATTTTAGAGCAGACATTTTTTTGTGCATTGCATCCGGACCAGCGGGAGGCATATTGTGAAAAAATGAAAACACTCTTGAAGCCAAATGGAAAGATTGTCGGAGTGTTGTTTTCTATAGAATTTGAAAGGCAAGGCCCTCCATTTGGTGGGAAAATAAGGGACTATGAAAAGCTGTTTTCTAAATACTTCGATATAATAAAAATGGAGCCCTGCTACAACTCCATTCCTCCGAGAAGGGGGGCAGAGTTGTTTTTCATGCTTCAAAATCAAAAGTCTAGGATCAAGTGAGTTTTCTCTCCGGGATAATCAAAAATCAAAATCCCGCATTCATAAAAGTCCAGACTCAATTGGACTTCTTTTCGTGATTTTAGCTCCTGCCAAGCTCGATTCATTCCTTTGGACCAATAGATATCAGCTATTGCCAAAATACTTTTTGAGTCACATTGCTTCATCAGTAAATCTGTAAATTCTATGGTTTTTTGATAAGTATGTGATGAATCTAACAGCGCAAAGTCCACTTGATTATTCTCTGACAAATACTGTGGCAAGGTCTCGGTTATGTCGCCAAGGATAAATTTTACTTGACTATCCTCGATTCCAGTTTTTGCTATGTTCTGAATGGATTCCGATCCTTCAAAGGTTGTCAGCTTTTTATTTGTTACCCGCTGTAGGTATCGGGTAGTGAGGCCCATGCAGGTTCCCAATTCCAAAAGGTGATTAGCTGGAGTGAGTGAGGCAAAGTATTGGTAGAGTTGGGCGAATTTTCTTCCCGATGTCGAGTATTTTGTGATTGCGGAGATTTTTCGTCGATTAGACGGTACTTTTTTAGAACCTGCTCCCAGATCTAAGATCTCAATAGTTTGATGATTTTGAAGTAACTGAGCCCGCCAATCTTCGATGTCAAGATCCAAGTGTTTTCTTTCCTCAAGAAAAATTTCCAACTCAGAGACTAAAGAAACAAGGTGGGGGTTTTGGAAAGAGGCTTTGTTTTTTTTTTTTCAAGCCAATATTGAAAATACCCTTTTAATGGAAACAGACTCTTGATCAAGAAATCTTAATTGTGAAAAATATTAGCAATCATTTGAAATTCAGGAACTTCTACATCGAATTCCTTCTCATTATAGACTTTTCGCATGGTGTAGCTTCCCTTCATTTTACCCAAGCCAGAACGAAGATTGCATCCTGATACATAGCTATGACTTTGTCCGGGTTCTAGCGTGGGCTGCTGTCCGACCACTCCATCACCTTCCACAATTTTTCGGTTTTCCGCAGCATCAGAAATTTCCCATCTCCTTCGCAACAATTGAACGGTAATGTCACTTTTATTATGAATGGTTACCTTGTAGGTGAAAACATAATGATGTTGTAGAGGGCTAGAAAATTCGGCCTGATAGGTGACTTCTATACTGACTTCTATTCCCTGAGTGATTGCTGTGACCATTCTTAATAATATTAAAAGTTTCCAAATATACAATGAAGCCTTTGAAAATCAATACTTTTACCTATGAAAGTAAAAATTGAAAATTCCTGGAATAATGTTTTGAACGACATTTTTGAGGAAGAGTTTTTCAAAAAACTAGTGACATTTGTAAAGTCTGAATACGAGAAAGGGCCAGTTTTTCCACCTGGGAAATTTATTTTCAACGCGTTTGATCAGTGTCCCTTTGATCAAGTGAAAGTCGTCATACTGGGACAAGATCCATATCATGGCGAGGGTCAGGCGCATGGGCTTTCCTTTTCGGTAAAGCCTGGAGTTCCTTTTCCTCCAAGTCTTTTAAATATTTTCAAAGAAATCCAATCGGATATAGGAAAAGCCATGCCTCCAAATGGAGATTTAACCCGCTGGGCAAGACAAGGTGTATTTCTGTTGAATGCTACACTTACCGTCCGAAAGAGCGAGGCAGGTTCACATCAAAAACAAGGTTGGGAGGAATTTACAGATCGGGTGATCCAACGAATCAGCGATGGCAAATCAAATGTGGTATTCCTGCTTTGGGGAGCCTATGCGGGAAAAAAGGCTGATTTAATCGATCAGTCAAAGCATCTGGTATTGAGAGCGCCTCACCCGAGCCCGCTTTCTGCTCATCGTGGGTTTTTAGGGTGTCGCCATTTCTCTCAGGCTAATGCTTATTTAGAGCAGAAAGGTTTGAAATCAATTGATTGGTGATTTCAACACAAAAAGAAAAGGCCCTATGAGGGCCTTTTATTTATTCGATGCTTTTAAATATCCTGCTCCAACGGATTTTGTTGAAGAATGACTCGAACTCATCCAGTGAAAGCCAAAGGAACCAGGCTTTTCCTACTACGTGATCTTCAGGAACAAAACCCCAATAGCGTGAATCAAGCGAATCATGACGATTGTCTCCCATCATGAAGTAATAGTTTTGCTTGAAGGTATAGCTTTCAACTTTTTGTCCATTGATCAAAAGTTCATTTTCTCTGATCTCTACCTGCTCGTGTCCTTCATAGTTTTTGATGGTGGAGCCATATCGCAAGATATTATCTGCATTCAATTCGATCGTTGTACCTTCTCCGGGAATGGTCAAAGGACCATATTGGTCTCTGTTCCAACCCATCTTCATTCCATCTGGAAAAATTCTGTCCTCGCCTCTTGGTGACATGATTTGTTTTCTCACAGTGGTGATTAAAGGAGATGCTTTTAATCTTTCTATCACTAGATCTGTGGCAAAAACGACATATGAACCATCGGACATTATATGAAAGCTAGCAGGATTAATTCCATATTCTGTAAAAAAATCGGCATTTAGCATTCGGCTTGCCAAGACATTGTATGAATACTGCATTTCTTCCGGCTGCATGGCTGATTCACCATTGATATATAGAACTCCATCTTTGATTTCCAATTCATCACCCGGAACAGCGACTGCCCGTTTTATATAGTTGGTTTTCAGGTCATTGGGGTATTCAAATTCAACTGGGTAATTGAATACAACAACGTCATTTCGCTCTACATCGGCAAAGCCAGGTAGTCTCATGTATGGCAACTGGATAGCATCAGAATAGGAGGGAATTTCCGTTCCCCAAATCTTTTGATGGGTTAGTGGTACCTGTAAGGGAGTTTTGGGAATCCGAGTCCCATAGTGCATTTTACTTACAAAAAGGAAGTCTCCCACCAATAGGGACTTTTCCATAGAAGCTGTAGGAATGGTAAATGGCTCCAGCAATAACCAGCGGATCAAACTGGCCGCTACTACTGCAAAAACCAAGGCATCGAGCCATTCCCTCGCAGCAGATTTTTTCTTTTTATTCTTCGAACTCATACTTTAATATTCAAAAAGACAGAAAATCATTCATATTCAATACTCCACTTTTTCCAGGTATCCATTCGGCAACTAAAACCGCGCCAAGCGCAAATCCCTGTCTACTGTGAGCTGTGTGGCTGATCTCAATATCATCAATTTCAGATTGATAGCGTATGATATGTGTGCCAGGTGCCGGATCAATGCGCTTAGAAATGATCGGAAGTTTTTGTCCATTTTCGGGCGCTTCCCCGGACAAGTACCAGCCCTTCAAGCCGCTCTGGGCTTCCAAGATACCCTCTGCCAGAGTGATAGCAGTGCCAGAAGGAGCATCTTTTTTAGCCGTATGGTGAATTTCCTCTATTTCTACCTGGTATCCAGCTGTTTCACCCATCAGTTTGGCAAGATACTGATTGACTTTAAAAAATACGTTTACACCGATACTAAAATTTGAGGCATAGAAGAAAGGAGTGCCTTTCTCGATTGCTAATTTCTCTATGTTAGGCTTGTGTTTTAACCACCCCGTTGTACCTGATACAATTGGGATTCCGTTCTCAAGGCACCAAGTTATATTGGTGACGGCAGCTTCAGGTTGGCTGAACTCGATTGCTACATCGACTTTGGATAGATCCAAGTCATTGAGCGTTTCTCGGTTGTTTTCGTCAATTTTGGCAAGGATGGAATGACCACGGGTTTCGGCTATTTCACCTATTATTTTCCCCATTTTTCCATATCCTAGAATAATAATGTTCATTTATTTGAATTTCAATTTTACACTTAAACCCAAGGATTGGTTTTGGGCTGCGAATTGTTGCACGCTGGGTTCAATAGCAAGACTGAGTTCGTCTGAGATATCAAAGCCGGAAAGGTGTGCGTCCACATTTGCATCAATGATATTCAAGGCGTAGATGACTCCAAGCAGCAGGATAGTCAAGTCTCGATTTCGCCTCCAATAATCTACATTTCGAACCAAAGCATCCCGATTCAGACTAGGGAATAAATTGTCTTCCCCTTCATCAAAGGCAAATAAGGCTTCTCGGAAAACTTGGTATCTGCTGTTATTATATCCAATGAAATAAATATCAGCCATAAAACCTGCGTAAAGGATGGGTACTTTCCATGCTTTACCATTGTAAACCTGTCCAGCTCCAGGCAAAATAGCCGAAAGCATGGTGGCTTTTCTAGGGTTTTTCGGAAGTGAAGAGTAATCAGGTTTTTCCTTTTTATTTTTTCGCTCTTCTACTCGTATGGTATCCTGCTGTGCGGAGGCTGCGGAATTGACCAAAAGCCACACGAGAAACCCCATCGCTCCAATGCGACTTAATTTGGAGAGGATTCTTTTACAAAGTAGATGGCTACGCAAAATCAAATGATTTCAAGAATTTCGAGAATTCTATTGAGGTCAGATGCTGAATGAAAAGGGATTTTGATTTCTCCCCGGTTTTTTGGATCAGATTTGAGGGCCACTTTTGTCCCAAAATGAGATGCTAGTCGCTGCTGTAGCTTGTTCAACTCATATTTTTTGACAGGATCTAATTCGGGTTTTTCCTTTTTGCTCGGTTGTGCCTCATTCAATGCTTTGACTAGGGCCTCTACCTTTCTTACACTTAGCTCCTCATCAATAGCCTTTTTAAAGATCGCCAATTGCTTGTCAATGTCTTCCACATTGATAAGTGCCCGGGCATGCCCCATTGATAATTTTTGATCTCGAATAGCTGCTTGAATCGATGGAGGAAGTTTCAGTAATCGTAGATAATTATTGACAGTAGTTCTGTTTTTTCCTACCCGGTCGCCTAGTTCTTCTTGTTTGAGATTACACTCAGCTAAAAGTCGCTGATAGGATTGTGCGATTTCTAGCGCATTAAGATTTTCCCGCTGAATATTTTCGATCAAGGCCATTTCCAGCATTTGCTGATCATTGGCTGTCCTTACATAGGCAGGTATCTTTACTAAGCCAGCAAGCTTGGATGCTTGAAATCTCCGCTCACCTGAGATTAGTTGATAATCGTTCTGATCCAGTTTTCGAACTGTGATTGGCTGAATAATTCCCTGGACGCGAATGGATTCTGCAAGTTCTTCAAGCGCTTCTTTGTCGAAGTGGGTCCGAGGTTGAAAAGGATTGACCTGAATTTGAGAAAGCTCCAATTCAAAGATGCCGGTCTTCTGAACTTCAGGAAGGATCTCTTCCCCTTTATTTTTAGCAGGACTATCCTGAAGAAGGGCTCCTAGGCCGCGACCAAGTGCACTTTTCTTTCGGTTGGGTTTATTATCAGCCATGAGCTTGTTCTGGTTTTTTTAGTCCGTTTTTCTCAGCAATCTCATTGGCCAAGTTGAGGTAAGCAATAGATCCTTTTCCTTCTGCATCAAAAGCAATAGCCGGTAATCCAAAGCTTGGTGCCTCGCCCAATCGCACATTTCTTGGAATGATGGTTTCGAATACCATGTTTTTGAAATGGAGGCGAACTTCCTCTACAACCTGATTGGATAGGCGGAGTCTCACATCATACATGGTCAAAAGAATTCCTTCGATCTCCAAGTCAGGATTGAGTCTGGTTTGGATGATCTTGATCGTATTCAAAAGCTTACCTAGACCTTCTAATGCGAAATATTCACATTGCACAGGGATAATTACCGAATTGGCCGCAGTCAGTGCATTAATCGTTATCAAGCCTAAGGAAGGAGAGCAGTCGATGATAATAAAGTCATATTTCTCTCTCAAACTAGAGATGACTTCCTTCATCTTTTCCTCTCGGTTTTCCATATTGATCATTTCCACTTCTGCACCGACCAAGTCTATGTGAGAAGGGACAAGATCTAAGTATTCGATTTCGGTATGGATAATGATTTCCTCGACGGGAATTCCATCCACCATACACTCATAGATGCTGGTACTGATGGATTTTGGGTCTTGCCCAAGGCCTGAAGTTGTATTTGCCTGTGGATCAGCATCAATCACCAAGGTTTTGTACTCCAAAACCGCCAAACTGGCAGCAAGATTCATCGCGGTAGTAGTTTTTCCTACTCCACCTTTTTGGTTGGCGATTGCAATGATTTTTCCCATGATGATACGATAAATTTAACTTCAATATTAAACAAAATCCCGGCTCTGTCGACTCATTTTTTTCTTTTTTCTAGGAAGCAGTTCAAATAATCACATGGTTTTTTGAATGCTGTTCTAGGCTAGATTATTTGTTTTGATTGAAGATCAAGAAGATAACAAAGTTAGTGGAGAATGGCATGCCTGATTGTTAAAGTTTCTCAAGTGATACTCAATTTGATTCGAAACACGAATCAGCCTAATCCGCAAAAAAAGGGCCGAAGCCCTTTCTTATTTATTTTTTCCGATTTGCATCGGCAGCCTTCATGGCATCTTCTAGTCTTTGTTGGAACTTAGACTTCTTCTTATTTGCGTTTTTGACCTTATTGGCTTCTACTTTTTGGCGAATCTTTTCATCGTCTACAAATAGCTTGATCAATGCCTGCTGACCAAAAGTCACCATATTAGAAACGAAGTAGTAAAAGCTCAAGCCTGCTGGATAAGAGTTCAGGATAAACATGAACATTACGGGCATGATGTAGCCCAAATTTTTCATCGGGCCAGTGGCTGTGGTAAGCTGATTGTTGAAGTGGGTGTAAACAATCTGCGAAATGGTCATCAGCAAAGTAAATAAACTGACGTGAGAACCATAAAATGGGATGGTAAATGGCAGTTTGATAAACTCATCATAGGTAGAAAGATCATTGGCCCACAGGAAGGATTCTTGCCTAAGTTCGATCGAGTTCGGGAAAAAGAAGAACATCGCGAAAAGGAAGGGCATCTGGAAGAGTAAAGGAAGACAGCCCGCTACTGGCGAAACGCCAAGTTGCGAAAATAGCTTCATTTGCTCTTGCTGCATCTTGGTTGGATCTTCTCCGTATTTTTCTTTAAGCTCGTCGATTTCAGGTTTTATCACCCTCATTTTTGCCATGCCGATGTAGGACTTATAGGTAAGAGGAGATAAGGCCAACTTGATAATCAATACGATCAAAATGATGATTACTCCATAATTGCTGAAGTATTTCTCAAGAAATGCGAATAGATTAACAATGATGTACTTATTCACCCAACTGACAAAGAAGTAACCCATGTCAACGTTTTTTTCAAACCCTTCTGTTACTTGCTTAAGTACTTTATATCGATCTGGCCCAAAGTAAAAGGTGTAATCAGCCTTTCCCTCTGTCATAGGAACGTAAAAACTTGCTTCCATTTGTCTGACAAAGGCACTATCTGTTGGGGTGCTTTGAGCTACATTAACATTGGAGAAATTTTGGTCAGCTATAATCCCTGCCGTGAAAAAGCGCTGGCTAAAACCAATCCACTTTACAGCTTCGGTTGGGCTCTCAGCCTCTGGAGAATCTCCTACGCCAAGGTTTTCATAGGAACCTTCAGCTGTGTAGTAGTTGACTTCTGTTTTTCTACGAGACTCAGCCAAATCCTGCTCATGGGCTCTCGCCACATCATTCCAAGAAATGCTTAAGTGGTTTTGGGTAAAAACCCCTTGATAATCGTTAATCTCGAAAGACTTTTTGACTTGATATGACCCTTCTACTAATTCAAACCGGTGCAATAAAGTACCGCTTTCCGTTCCAGTCTGAAGTGTGAGAACTTGGATCTGCTTGCCATCCTCTGAAGTCTCTGAAGTCAGTTCGGGAAAGAAATAGAAATCTTCCAAAAGAACAGGGCCTTTGGTAGTCTCTAGCATTTGAGACATGGAGGAGGACTCTTCATCCAAAAGAAGCAGGGGCTTGCCTTCCCATGTTTTGTACTCCTTTAGCTCTACATTTTTGATGGTCCCGCCTTTGGTGGATACATCGACTTTGATGACATCATTTTCCAAAGTGACTATTTCTTCCTTACCGAGAGTAAGTGTGGCTAAGACACCATATCTGTTGATTTTGTCCTCTGATAGGGAGTCGGTTTCTTCCTTTTGGATCGGCGGGAATTCTTCAATACTTCCCTGATTGGGAGTTACGGTGTTTTCTACTGCGATGGTTTCTTCACTTGGATCAATTTCAGGCCCCGAGGCAAAGAAAATTGAGTAAATAAGGATGACTGCTGCAAATAATATCAGTCCTGTCGCTTGATTTCTATCCATAAATGCTATTGCCCGGGATTACCGGGACTACTTACTTATATTTTTTATTTTCTATCGCCGCTTCAATAAATTTCACGAAAAGTGGCTGTGGGTTCAAGACGGTGCTTCGGTACTCGGGATGAAATTGAACGCCTACAAACCAAGGATGGTTTTTGATCTCCATAATTTCTACAAGACCAGTGTCAGGATTTTTACCCGTAGCAAGCATTCCTGCTCTTTCTATCTGCTCTAAGTATTTGTTGTTAAACTCATAGCGATGTCTATGTCGTTCTTGAACTTTTTTGGTTCCGTAGGCCTGATAGGCCTTACTTCCTCTTTTGAGTTCGCAAGTATACGCACCTAATCGCATTGTTCCACCCATTTGCTCGATCTGTTTCTGCTCTTCCATCAAATCTATGACAGGATGCGGGGTGTTTTCGTCCATTTCCGTACTGTTTGCATTTGGTAGCTGTAGGACATTTCTTGCAAATTCTATCACTGCCACTTGCATGCCAAGGCAGATTCCAAAAAATGGAATTTTCTTTTCCCTAGCATAGCGAACCGTTTCGATTTTGCCTTCAAATCCTCTTTCACCAAATCCGGGTGCTACCAAAATCCCATCCAAGTCACTGAGCTTTGATTTGAAATTGTCCAGATTGATTTCTTCGGATGAGATCAACTTTAAGTTTACATGACATTCTACGGATGCCCCTGCATGTGTGAATGCTTCAATAATGGATTTATAGGAATCGGGTAAGGAAACATATTTTCCGATAAGCCCGATAGTGACTTCTTGCGTTGGATTTTTGAGTTTGCCCAAAAAGTCCTTCCATTCTTCCAGGTCAGTATTTTGTTTGGATGAAAGCTTAAGCTTTGACAATACGCGTTCGTCTAGCTTTTCTTTCTTCATCAAAAGTGGCACATCATAAATAGTATCAGCGTCCATCGCTTCAATGACACTATTTAGCTGTACGTTGCAGAAAAGCGCCAATTTCTTCTTTACCTCAGCGGGAAGATGATATTCGGTCCGGCATACTAAGATATCAGGTTGAATACCAGCCTCTAGGAGTTGCTTTACTGAGTGCTGAGTCGGCTTTGTCTTGAGCTCTTTCGCAGCCTTCAGGTAGGGGATGAGCGTCAAATGAATAACCAAGAAATTATTGGGGCCAAGATCCCATCGAGCTTGTCGAACTGCCTCAATGAATGGCAAAGATTCAATATCGCCTACGCAACCTCCGATTTCGGTGATGATCACATCATACTTACCTTCTTGGCCTAGCTTGTAAAAGTTGTTTTTGATTTCGTCGGTAATATGAGGAATGACTTGTACGGTTTTTCCCAAAAACTCTCCTTTACGCTCTTTGGTAATGACATTGTTGTAAATCCTCCCTGTCGTGACATTGTTGCTTTGGGAGGTAGAGGTATTTAGAAATCGCTCATAGTGGCCAAGGTCCAAATCAGTTTCCGCTCCATCATCTGTCACATAGCATTCTCCATGTTCGTATGGATTGAGAGTGCCTGGATCAATGTTTAGATAGGGGTCGAATTTCTGGATAGTGACAGAAAAGCCACGGGACTGGAGTAATTTGCCTAAAGAAGCGGCAATAATACCCTTTCCTAATGAGGAGGTAACTCCTCCGGTGATGAAAATGTATTTGGTTGATGAGGCCATAAGAATGGGGTGAGCGTGTTGTTTCTATTTGGATTCTTATGGGGCTCAAAATTACGGAAAATATCCGAGAAAGAACTGAACGGAGATTTTTTCTGAGCTAAAAAATCCAACTACGATCGCCTAATTTTTTCTTTTGCTTCATGATTGGTTAAACAGTATTTTTTGCTTTAGATATAAAATGTAATTCAACGAATTTGTAATATAATCCAACCTATCTATGTTAAAACTTTTTAATTTTATGCTTTAGAGTAAACTTTTTGGTTTAGCATTTTACCTCTTTTGTTGTTCAATGATTAGTGCTAATACTCTATCAAGAAATAAATAGTAAATAGTTTTTAATTTTTTTTATATAAAATATCAGAAAGCTTTTTCATTCTCATTATGAAATAATATATTGCTCCATCATTTTTACCTAAAAACAAAAACGATTATGAGAGAACTTATTAAAGAGGCAATTGCAGATCTTAAAAAGAATGATGGTTTTATTTATGTAACTTCTGAAGGTAAAAGAGTAGATCTTCACGAAGCTGCTGCCAGAGGTATTGCAGTTACTCCTGTAAACCCAAAAGATGATGTTATTAAAAAATTGGAGAATGCAGGATTGCATCTAACAGACGGACGTTTTTTAAATGACCTAAATGAACTAATTGCTTTAATTACAGGACAGTCAAGTGCTAAAACATCCAAAAGAAGAACTTTCTCTGATCAAGAAAAATCAAAAATTCTTGAAGAGTGGAAGAAGGTAGAAGCTACCGGTAAAAAGACCAAAGCTGCTTTTGCTAGAGAGATCGGTATTGGTTATCAGACATTTATCAACTGGCTAAGAGGATAAATATCACTTGTTTATTTTGATAAAAGCGGACTAGTTCCGCTTTTTTTATTACTTCGTTTTTGGTTGATTTCATATGTTCAGGAATATTTTTCCTTTTCTATTCGGGTAATTTATTCTTTTTAAGGAGTACATTTTTTCTATTAATCTGTAAGCTCTCAGATATCTGATTAATTTTGCAAAAAATCAATAGAAATTGGATTACAAACCATTAATCGAAACATTAAAAACCAAGGGCAGTCTATTCATCAAGGAAGGAAATGGAAGTGTCATTCATTTCCAGTATGCAGATACCTGGCAGGAGGATTTGGGGTCTGACTGGATATTTCTTTTGTTTGATGTTTTTCAGATTAGATCGGTAGCAGAGCAGTTTTCGGAGGTATCTTTAGATATCGTAGATTATGCTTCCAAACCAACCATCTATCACAGCCCGGCATCTGACCTACTTCCCAAAGCCTTGCCTGAAAATGGAAAGATTCGCTTTGCATTGATCAGGGATAAGGCCTGGAATGGTTTTTTGTTTCAAGCAAGTAAACTCCTCATGGCTAGATGGGAAAATGTAAAAGGCCCGGTGGACTTTCAGGTGAAGGAGCTTTTTCCGCTTTTTAGTCCTAATTTGAAAGAGCTATTTTTGAGCCCAGAAGGGGATGTGAAAATCATCAAGGGATGAATTTTAAAGAGAAACTAGATCAAAATTCAATTTTCAAAATTGTAGGAGAGGCAGGTCAAAGACTGGGGCTTCCCACATATGTAGTAGGCGGATACGTTCGTGATCTACTTTTGGAAAGAGAAAATAAAGATATCGATTTTACCTGCGTGGGTAGTGGAATTGCACTTGCCAAAGAAGTTTCAAAGGCTTTGGGAAATGATGTTCCTGTATCAATCTTCAAGAATTTTGGGACTGCGATGATCAATTGGGGAGACTATGAACTCGAGTTTGTGGGAGCCCGGAAGGAATCTTATCGATCTGAAAGCAGAAAGCCAATCGTGGAAGACGGTACTTTGATGGAAGACTTGGAGCGGAGGGACTTCACGATTAACGCGATGGCTATTTCTCTCAATCAGGAGGATTTCGGGGAGTTGTTGGACCCTTTCAACGGACAAAAGGACCTGAAAAGAAAAAACATTCAAACACCCCTAGAACCCAATGTAACTTTGTCGGATGATCCTCTTCGGATGATGCGGGCGGTACGATTTGCAGCTCAACTTAATTTTGACATAGAAGCAGATACCTTTTTTGCTATTCAAGACAATGCAGCCCGCCTTAAGATTGTATCCGCTGAAAGAATCATTACCGAGCTAAATAAAATCATTGAAACACCTACTCCTTCTTACGGCTTTAAATTGCTTTTTGCAGGTAAATTGATCCATGAGTTTTTTCCTGAGATGGTCGAGCTTCAAGGTGTAGATACTGTTGACGATAAGTCTCACAAGGATAATTTTTATCATACACTTCAAGTACTCGACAATGTAGCCAAAGTGAGTGATGACCTTTGGCTTAGATGGGCGGCTATTTTGCATGATATTGCCAAGCCTGCCACTAAGCGGTTTAATCCTAAAGTTGGTTGGACCTTTCATGGGCATGAAGATAAAGGCGCACGGATGGTGCCGGGGATATTTAAGCGTCTCAAATTGCCGATGGATGAGCGGATGAAGTTTGTCCAGAAATTGGTACGCCTTCACCTTCGGCCGATAGCTTTGGTCAAGGATGAAGTCACGGATTCTGCCTTGCGACGCCTACTCTTTGATGCGGGAGATGCGATCGACGAATTGATGATGCTTTGCCGGGCTGATATCACTTCCAAGAATGATAAAAAGGTAAAACGCTACCTGGAAAACTTCGATAAAGTAGAGCGTAAATTGCAAGAGGTAGAAGAGAAAGATCAAGTTAGAAACTTTCAGCCACCAATTAGTGGGGAGGAAATTATGTCAATTTTCAATCTAAAGCCTTCCAAAATAGTAGGCGATATCAAAGAGGAGATCAAAGAAGCTATATTAGAGGGCAAAATCAAAAATAATCCCGAAGAGGCTAGAGGCCTGATGCACGACATAGCAAAACGGATGGGGATTTCCGATAAATAAAAGATCTTAAAATCTGTTTAAGTCAAATCAAAAGAATAAATAGAATTAGAAAAAAGCATTTACTTTCCGACTTAATTCAAAGAAATATACCACAACAGAAAGTTTAATTATATGAAATCGAGCACAACGCAAGCAATACACACTGGGATGATTGTAAAATGTGCAAGATTCCATCTGACCTCTAAAAAACAAATTATAAACAGATGAAACGTTTACTCACCCTATTTGCCTTTGTCCTCTCAATAGGATACGCACAAGCACAAAGTGCTGACTCCACAGTACAAATGGATCCCAAAGACAAAATTGCTCTTAATATTCAGGATCAGGCTTCCTATCAGCTAGCAATGCGATACAATGACCCTGAGCTTGCTAAATCTGCTTTATACAGATTAATCGTTAGAAATCCAGAAAACTTGAGATATCAAGAGCTTTTGGGATCATTATATTTCGAATTGGGCCAATCCACCTCTGCAGCCCTCGTTGCCATGGATATTCTCGAGGTAAATGATCGAAATATTGGCGCATTAGAAATAGCCGCTTATTCTTTGGAGCAGGTAGGGGCACTTGATAGAGCACTCCCTCATTATGAGAGTTTACACCTTTTGACGGGAGATAACTTCAGCCTATATAAGTCAGCATTTTTACAATATTCCTTAAAGCGATATGAGGAAGCACTCAATTCTACCAATATGCTGATCAAGAATGCTAAATCGGATGAAAAAATCGGATTTCCAAAGTCTCAGACAGAAACTCAGGAAGTGAGTATCAAGGCTGCAGCACTTAATCTAAAGGGCATGATCTATTTGGATCAGGGGTCTAAATCTGAGGCAACTACCGCTTTTCAAGAAGCAATCGAATTAGATCCTGCTTTTGATCTAGCGAAAGAAAATTTGAAGAAGGCACAATCATAATTAGATCAGGCCGCATTGAAGAACGGCTCTCTTTTTGGGAGCTGTTTTTTTTTAGATAAAAAGATAGTAAGCGAGAGCAGTGGTTAAAAGAGCCAATAGGAAACTGACGGTTAGGATTTTTCCATAGTTGACAGGTACTCTCACCATTTCTCTGGAATTCTTTCTAAAGTTGATGTACTTCGGATTGGAGACTTCTTGAACGATGGCCAATATTCCCAGGAAGTATACCGCCAAAATCAAGACAAAGCTAGCGATCTCTTGCATAGGCTCGAAATAACTTAAAATTAAGCGCTTTTAAAACCGTGGATTCAAATGTTAACGATTTGATAATAAAGCAAAAAAGCAAGCTCCTTGAGCTTGCTTCCGAACCGGAGGTTTAAATTTTTTATTATTCAAACTTGATGTTTTCAATCATTCGACCAGTTCTGATTTTATAATCAAGGGTACTTCCCAAATCTGACCTTGATAGCTTTTGAAAACGGCCAGATGGAGATTGACCTGTAATTTCAGCAATCGCTGTTCTCAATAGTTGCTCATTGACATCACCAAAAGGTCTTAAGCGCTCTTCCACTTCTCTAGCAGAGATATTTGGAGTAAATCCGTTGGTATAATCAGACTCATCCTGGCTATTGGCACTTTGGGTGACGATGGGTAGGATGCCGTAGGTATTTTGTGGGTTTTCCTCGTCTTCGAAAGGTATAGAACCTACATTTTTTCCTGTAGTCACATCACCAATTAGAAACACGTCCATGTAAGGACGAAGCCCATTTATTATTAATTCTGAAGCCGAAGCCGTGCGACTTGAGGTTAAAATATATACCCGATTTCCGCTCAAGATATTTCCTAGATTTTGTGCTTTGGTTCGGAATGGTGTCTGTACATTTTGGAAATCGTCGAAGCCACTCAGGAAACTATTGTATTTTGTCTTCGAGAAAATATCATTCTGAGTGACTCCAGGAGCGATAAGACTCGCTAGGTTAACAGCAGAAGAAACAAAGCCACCCCCATTATACCGAAAGTCGACAATTAGGTGATTGATTGATTCTGCCTTGAATTTTGCAAAGATTGCATCCATTTCTTGATCATAAGCAGTGCTGCCACTACCAGGACCTGGAGCAAAGAAATGGTAAACTACATAGCCTATTTTTTGATTATTGATCGTGTAGACCGTGTCAAGGAAATTAGGATCTTCGGCAAGTTGAACTGCATTAAGCTCTACATCTCCTTGATTTTCGAAAGCGGCTGTTTCTTCATTGAATCGTAGGAAATTAACCGTATGAGTGGAGGATATATCTTCCAAAACATCTCGGAAATTTTCCACAGTCATTTGTTGACCATTTATCGTCCGGATGATGTCTCCACGTCTTAATCCCGCCGATGCAGCTGGACTATTCTTCTTGATATAAGTTATCTCAGCGATGACGTTGTCAGAAGTCGAACTTTCTCTAAAAAGGATAAATTCATATCCAGACTCCAAAGTCACTCCATTGAGTGAATTGATAAGCTCTTGATAATCTGAGAAAATGGCTGAAAATCGATCTGTGGGTCTGAAAAGTAAAGATTCAAAGTAATCTTCAGGTGCGGAAGTCTCAGCGATGGGTTGGCGCATGTCATCCAACCAAAAGTAAACCTGATCCATGACCTCTTGAATCCATCGGTTCACGGCTACATCACTTCCGGGATCTACCGGTGGAGGATTTTGATCTTCACTATTACAAGCACCTAGTGCAATGAAAGCTATCAGATAGAAAGCTTTCTGGATTTTTATTTTTTTCATACTCGAGTGAAATATAACTATCTGGGTCTTGGGACTAGAATCTCCATAAAATTACCCCTGCTCAAGAGATAAAATTCTAAAGATCGAAATCTTCGGAAATTGTTTACGGAAACTTAGAACGGCAAATAGTTCTTTTGGTATTAAAGCGAATATATTTATCTGATAACGTAAGAGAGCTAGGCCTTGTTATAATTAGTAACTTGATCCGAAAGAAACGTCGTGTGTCTGACTATCAAGTAGTTTTCCTTTTTCGCATTTGAGTACTCGATAGGGGTACTTACGAAGCAAGTCATGATTATGGGTTGCCATCAAGATAGCTGTTCCTTTTTTATTGATCTCTTGGAAGAGTTTAAAAATACCATCTGCCACATCTGGATCTAGGTTTCCTGTAGGTTCATCTGCAAGCAGAATAGATGGCTCATTAAGCAAAGCTCTTGCAATTACCACACGTTGCTGTTCTCCGCCACTGAGTTGATGAGGCATTTTGCTAGAGGAGTTATGTAAACCTACAAGCAATAAGACTTCTGCCATTCGCTCTTTGATTTTCACTTTGTCTTTCCAGCCGGTCGCTTTCATGACAAAGGCCAAATTCTCTGCGACTGTTCTATCATTGAATAGTTGAAAATCTTGGAAAATAATTCCAAGTTTTCTTCTCAAGAAAGGAATTTCATTGGATTTTATCTTATTCAGGTCGAATCCTGCAATCTCAACCGAGCCTGACTTCAAAGGCAAATCAGCATAGAGTGTTTTGAGAAGGGAACTTTTACCACTTCCAGTTTGCCCAATGAGGAACACGAATTCATGTTGCTCTACAGCAAAAGACACATCTGAGAGCACAGGATCTACTCCCTGAAAAACAGTCACTTTTTCAACTTTAAGTACAGGGTCTTTGCTAAAATCCATTAATTACAATTCCAGTTTTTGAAGTTTTCCAAAAGGCAACTCATCGATCAATTTTTGAAGGGCCTCTTCCTTCCCTTCTAATCCAAATTTCTCCGGATTTTTCATAGGTCGATCAGCACGGAAATAGGCCACTAGAACGAAATTCTCATCCCGTATTTGTATATAATCCGGGATTTTGGCCTTGCCTTTTACTTTGATGATGTACATGGATCGCTTCCTTGGTTATTCAATTTATTTTCCGGCTACCTTTGCATGGTCTGCCAGAAACTGTGCCAGACCCTTATCCGTCAATGGGTGATTTAATAGACCGGTGATTACCTTCAGGGGACAAGTGACTACGTCTGCACCGATTTCAGCACATTTGATCAAGTGCATAGTGTGACGGATACTTGCTGCAAGCACTTCAGTCTGAAAATCATAGGTCCGATAAATGTGTACGATTTGCTGGATAAGCTCCAGTCCATCAAAAGAAATATCATCCAAACGCCCGATAAAAGGAGAAAGGTAGGAAGCTCCTGCCTTCGCAGCTAGAAGTGCCTGACCGGCTGAGAAAACCAAGGTGCAATTGGTTCTGATTCCTTCACTGTGAAAGTATTTGATGGCTTTGACCCCCTCTTTGATCATCGGGATTTTCACCACGATTTTGTCATCAATTTTAGCAAGCTCCTTTCCTTCACGAATCATTCCGTCAAAATCGGTAGCAATCACTTCTGCACTAACTTTATCATCTACGATATTGCAGATTGCTTTGTAATGAGCTTTTACGGCTTCATCCCCAGATATGCCTTCTTTGGCCATCAGTGAGGGATTGGTGGTGACACCGTCTAATACACCAAGGTCATAAGCTTCTTGAATTTCGGAAAGATTGGCGGTATCGATAAAGAATTTCATAGGATAATGGTTTTTCGGATTAGATTTAGGCTATCTGACAAAGTTAAAATTTAAATCAGGATAAGGAACTGAAATCCTAAAATCTACAGCCAAAAAAGGGCAAAAAAAGAAGCGGCATCGCACCGCTACAACCGCCTACCCTTGCTTCCTTCCGGACCTGGGGGATTTGGCAGGAGCTGGTCGTGCCGCTAGGGCGCAAAGATACGGCAAATTCCACTCAATCCAATTTTTTCTTCTAAGATTATCCCTGAAAAACCTGAACAGGAATCTAGTAAGCTGAGGCTCTTTATGTTGGGGATAAATGAAATTTGCGTGTTTATGAAATTGAATTTTTCTGAATCGAAAATTCAGGTAATCTCAGCTTTTCTAACTGAATTTATCTGATCAAGACGAAATGAAAGAAGTGATATGACCAAGCCGATTAATGAGAGTGCTAACCCAATCCATATTTGATGAAAAGACACCGAAATAGCCAAAAATTGAAGAGTTAAGCCTATAAACCAAACAGCGTCCCCAAATGGGGTTTTATTCCCTTTCAAGCGAATTCTTTTATCCCCATTACCTTCATGTAAAAGTATATACCAAAAGTCTCGGTAGTGCCAAAGGATAAGGCCATTCAAAAAAAGAAGAAAGACCAATACATAAGGAGTGCCTCTCCATTCAAGCGAAATCGTAATCATTAGTATATTCAAAAGCATAGGAACCAGCATGACTGCCCCTATCAATTTGTATCGGGTAGTGATCAGCAGATAGCCAATGAGTACCTGTGAGTAGGCTATGAACTTCCCGTAAAAACCCAATCCGTACTCTTCGAGGCGCTCCACTAGCCAAGTCGGACCTATCCAGCCGATAAACTGATGATCAGCAAAAAGCTTACTCATACCTGCACCGAAAAAGGTAAAGCCAAGAAAAATAGCAATTAGATTGAGTAGTATTCTTTTTTGTCTGGGCTTCATAATTCAGTTTTTCCAAGAAATGATTGAGATTCCAAAATGTTACTTATTGGAGTAATACTTGATATTTGAAAACCAATTTATTTCTATTTTAGACCACTTCAAACACAATAATCTAAGATATGTCCACCAGTGAACTCGCTCCAGGAAGCAAATTACGACATCCCAAGTTTGGACTTGGGATGATTTTATCAGCGGATGAAAGCTACTACAAGATCTATTTTTACAATACGGAGGAAATAAAAACACTCGCAAGGGATTACGATGGCTTTGAAATCGAAGAGGCCAAAAAACCGGATTTTCCAATATTAACACAAAAGGATGTCGAAAAGGCCATCAGAGAGGCACTGATTCAGACTTCAGAGCGAATGCCTATCGTCCCGTTAGGAGGGAAATGGATTGGAGGCAAAGTGGTGATTTATCCCGGTGATGAGGGTTTGCAGAATAAGGAAATTCCCATTGATACTTTTTTCCATAAGGTAGTCATGGTCCGGGAAAAGCTTCGGGTTTTAGAGCAAAACATCAATAATCACCCTAAATTAGACGATGAAGATCGGGTTCATTTACAACAATACATTACTAGATGCTATGGCTCATTGACTACTTTCAATGTGCTTTTTGCCTACAAGGAAGATCAATTTAAAGGAAGTGGAGGGAAAGAATCTTAAGGACTTAAGGCTTTCCAAATACCCGTTGGATGATAAAACGAATCAGAAAAATAACGGTCAGGATGATGCCGCCTACGATAATAAATTCCATGATTTGACTTTCCGATTTAACTCTGCTAATCATGAATAGTTTGAGAGGGGATACGAATCTTTACAAGCGGTATAAAATCCGTAATTTGCAGTCCGATTCCTCAAACCTATCTTATGAAGTCTTTATTGCGTCGCCGCATTGCTTTAGGCAGCATGTTTTTCTTCTTGGGCCTATGTTTTGCCAGCTGGGCAGCCCGTATTCCTGATATTCAGGCAAAGTTTGATCTTTCCGAAGGACAGCTGGGAAGTATTTTGCTTTTTCTGCCCATAGGGTCCATGATAGGTTTACCGATTGCTGGATGGGTGGTCCACCACTATGGGAGCCGTTCGGTTATTCTTTGGGGTAGTTTTTTATATGCATTCAGTTTGCCCCTGATAGGGCTTAGTCCTTCACTCTGGATGCTGATTGTCGTTTTGGTATTCTTTGGTATGCTTGGGAATATCATGAACATTGCACTCAACACGCAGGCGCTTGACTTCGAAGATGAGATGGGTAGAAGTATCTTGGCTTCTTTTCATGGACTTTGGAGTTCAGCAGGATTTGTAGGGGCAGGGATAGGTGCAGTGATGATTGGCCTAGGCTGGATTCCTTTTTACCATTATTTGTTTGTGGCCTTTATTTCCGCTGCTATCATTTTGAGTACTCGGCCATACATCAAGGAGGAAAAATCCAGAGGAGATGGAGGAGGGCTTGTATTGAAAAGACCGGATGCGCTATTGCTAAGAGTGGGCCTGATTTCATTTCTGGGAATGATGACAGAGGGTTGTATGTTTGATTGGAGTGGGGTGTATTTCAAAAAAGTAGTGGAAGCGCCTGCCGAATGGATCACTTTAGGGTATGTGGCCTTTATGGGCACGATGGCATCTGGGCGTTTTATTTCTGATCGGATTATTCAGCGTTTTGGAAAAGTACCCGTTTTGAGATTCAGCGGTGTTTTGATTTTCTCGGGTCTTTTGATTTCGGTATTAGCACCGGTATTGCTTTGGGCTACGATAGGTTTCTTATTGGTTGGTTTTGGAGTTGCTTCCATAGTCCCGATTTCCTACAGCGTCGCCGGAAGATCAACTCTTTATTCACCTGGAGTGGCTTTGGCGATAGTGTCGACGCTTTCATTTTTCGGTTTTTTGATAGGTCCTCCCTTGATTGGATTTATTGCCGATCTTTTCAATTTAAAGACATCCTTTTCATTAATAGCAGTTAATGGATTGGGAATCGCACTTTTATCAACGATCAGAACTGAGGTTTTTAATCCAAAACCATTTATGCATGAGTAGTAAGTCCGAGTCATTTCAGTTTAGTAAAGTGTTCGAAATAGGTTCATTCCAAGTCAATCCCGATGGAAAGCTTCGATGGAAGGATTTGGAGGATCTCTTTCAGGAAGTAGCTTGGAGACATGCGGATTCAGCAGATTTTGGTAGAATACTCCAAGAAGCTAATCAGATGTGGGTTCTTTCCCGCTTTGAAATCAAATGTGAAGATTTACCGAGTTGGGGAGATCAGGTGGAAATTTTCACAGCTGGTCGGGGAGTAGAAGGGCTCTTTGCTTTTAGGGAGTTTTTGATGCTAGGGGATAAAGGAAAAACACTTGCCGCAGGGATGAGTAGCTGGCTTTTGTTGGATAGTCAAAGCAAAAAAATCATTGCGCCGGAAAAGGCTTTGCCTGATCATCTTTTCAAAGTTAATTCAAAACCCGCATGGATTCCTGAGCGACATCGGTTGAAATCGCTTGAGAAGTCTGCAACCGGAATCAAGGTATGTGCATCAGATTTAGACTTGCAAAATCACGTCAATAACACAAGCTATATCAGGTGGGTGGAGGATTTCATGCAGGAAGAAGGCTTAAAAATTGAATCTCTATCCATCAACTATTTAGCGGAATGTTTTTTGGGAGATCAAGTAGATTTTTTCATTAAAAGGCTGGATTCTGAGCTTCAGATTTTGGGTCAGGTGGGCGAAAAGAAGGTGTTTTCAGCTGTCGTTAAGATTTGATTTTAAAAGATCTATCTGATCATGTGATCCAAGTCACAGCACCAATAGGGAATGATTCTCGATTTTTGTTTTTAGATTAGAAATGAAAATGGATCAACTCGGCAAAACATTCATAAAATTAATCGGCCTGATGGTCGGATTATTGGCTTTGGTTACATCCCTGGTAGCAGTCATAGGTGTGGTAATTTATTTATCCTATGCTGGTGTGCAATTGCCTGAATTTGGAACAGGGGATGAGCAAGTTTTAGCAGCAGCAGTAGTTCCAGAGCCTAAAAGTAAAGCACTGATGGATCCCGTCGGAATGTGGACAGCTCCTGATTGGTCAACTGTCGATGCGGAAGCTAATGCAGCGGATATCAAATATGGGCGGGAATTGATTGCAAATACAGCAGCTTACTTGGGGCCAAATGGAAGTGTACGGAAGATATCCAATGGCCTTAATTGCCAAAACTGTCACCTCAATGCAGGGACCGCTCCTTTAGGAAATAACTATGGGGCAGCATTGGCCACATATCCCAAAGTAAGAGCTCGATCAGGGAAATCTGAAGATATTCCGAAGCGAATCAATGATTGCTTTGAGCGGAGCTTGAATGGTCAAGGTCTTGAGCGTGATTCCAAAGAAATGATCGCCATGGTAGCCTATATGGAATGGCTGGGACAGGGTGTGCCTAAGGGTGAAAAGCCAAAAGGGGCCGGAATCTATGCATTACCGCTCTTAGATCGAGCCGCTGATCCTGTGAGAGGTAAAACGGTCTACGATAGCCAATGCCAAAGCTGCCATCAAGCAGATGGTCAGGGAATAGCAAAGGCTGATGGAAGTGGTTATATCTATCCTCCGCTGTGGGGTCCAAATAGCTACAATCAAGGAGCCGGACTTTACAGATTATCCAGATTTGCGGGCTATGTCAAGGCCAATATGCCACTTGGAGCGACTTATGAAAATCCCTTGATGTCAGATGAGGATGCTTGGGATGTGGCTGCTTATGTCAATAGCCTTGAGCGACCTAGTAAAGATTTGACTGGTGATTGGCCCGATATCTCCAAAAAACCGATGGATCATCCGTTTGGGCCTTACAGCGATCCGTTCTCAGAGCAGCAGCACAAATACGGTCCATTTAAACCTATTCAAGAAGCAAAAGCTTCCACTCAATGAGGTTTAGCGCTTACCTGATTTTATTCTTCCTTCCTTTTTTATCCCACAGTCAAGTCAAAGAAAATAAGCTGGATATCCAGCCGACAGTTCATTGGCGGACTTTTTGGATGAGCACTTCGTATTCCAGTGAGTTCAAGGATGACTATGCCTTAGGTTCTTCCCTTTCTTTGGGAGTCAAAGGGACAATTTCAGATCGATGGAAAATTCAAGCCGCGTATCGTGGTTTTGCCAATATTTGGAGTTCGGATATTTGGGAGGTAGATCCGATTTCCGGCCAATCTAATCGATACGAAACAGGTCTTTTCAATTATTTAGAGCCTGGAAAGGATCTTTTTGGGACCTTAGAACTTTTAAATGTAAGCTATCAAACTGAGAAGTGGCATTTAGCTATTGGGCGGATGGGGATTAATACCGCTTGGGTCAATCCTGCTGATGGACGATTGGCTCCTACACTGATGGAAGGGGCTTCGGCCAGTTTTACTCCCAATTCAAAATGGAAATTCTCTGGATGGTATATCAATCGTTTTCTCGTCAGGGGTACAAATCGGTATCTTCCTATCGGAGAGTCAATCGGTATTTATGGAAGTGGTCGCGACCTGAATGGATCCCCCTCACAATATGTAGGAAACACCCAAAGTGATTTTGTGAGTGTTCTGCAGGTAGACTTTCATACCAATGACCACAAGTTTAGCTTATCACAGACATTAGCTCAAAATATCTCCTCTACTTTTTGGGCTGAGTGGAATTATAATTTGACGAATTCTTCAAAGGAGCTTAATTGGATATTGGGTGCTCAGGCAGGTTTTCAATATGGAATAGGGGAGGGAGGAAATCCTGATCCGATCTTGAGGTATAAAGATCCGATGGATCAAAATTGGGCATTTTCTGCTCAGGGAGGTTTGCAAATCAAAAAGTGGAAACTGATTTCTGCTTTCACAAAAACTGGTGGAAATGGCAGGTGGCTAAGTCCTAGAGAGTGGGGTAAAGACGCTTGGTTTACATTCATTCCAAGAGAGCGAAACGAAGGCTTTGAAAGTTTGACAGCGACCACTTTTTTGGCTGAGTTTTATCCTTCGGCTAATTGGACAGTTTATGGCCATTTGGGATTTCATTGGTTGCCTGAGGTTGAGAATGCAGCGGCAAATAAATATGCTTTACCCTCTTATCGGCAGATTAATCTTGGGGTGAAATACAGACCATCAAGCACCCCGAAGATGGATTTCCATTTGCTCATGATGAATAAGGAAGCCTTGAATGCTGATGGTTTGACAGCAGGTCAGCGATACAATAAAGTGGGCTTGCTTCATGTCAACTTAATTGCAAATTTTAGAATTCAATAAACACTGAATCTTTTGTCTTTCAGGGAGTTTGGGAAAAATTAGATTTTTTTAAAAATTAGGAAAAACAAAAACTTCTGCTGACATTTGAAACCAGAAGTTCCGCCAAGATAGGACCTTCACGTTGAAATAGTTTAGTAATTGGTTTTTAAACCTGCCTGAGTAGTATCCCTCGGCGTAAGTGCCCCCAAGGTTTTCGCTTTCTGATCTACTTTTTCTGTATCAGAATAAACAGTGCCCTGTTAAATTCCCGTTTCTTGTTTTTCAATTTGAAAAGTCTGGAGCTTCTGCCTTGACCAGACGGTTAATGGCTCTTTCTGTAACCTAAAACTAATACATGTCAAAAAATCAGAACACCTTTATCAAAAAGCAAAAAGCTGAACTGAAAAGACGAAAAAAGAAAGAAAAGAAAGAAAAAATGCAAGCCCGGAAGGATCAGCCGAAAAGTGGAAAGCTTGAGGACATGATTATGTATGTAGATGAGTTCGGCAATTTCTCCGAAACTCCTCCCGAACCCGAAGATCCTAAAGGCAAAAAAAGTAATCAACAAAACTCCAATAAATCACAGTAAACAGTAGTAATCATGAATGAAGGAACAGTAAAATTCTTTAACACAACCAAAGGCTTTGGTTTTATCACACCAGCTGACAATGGCGATGATGTATTTGTACATCACACTGGCTTGGTACACGAGATCAGAGAAAATGACAAGGTTACCTTTGATGTCATCGAAGGGAAGAAAGGAATGAATGCCGTCAATGTAAAGGTGGTAAGATAATTTCCAATACAATGAGCGAGCCTTGGACTTTCTAGTTCAGGGCTTTTTTTATGCTTTTACCTCATTTACAAGCTCGGAGTCTGAAGCAAAAGCGGCTATATTTTCGAGGGTGGTGAAGGCGATTTGATGAAGGGCTTCCTTGGTCAAAAAAGCCTGATGACCTGTAATCAATACGTTGGGAAAGGTCATCAAGCGGGAAATCTGATCGTCTTTAAGGATCTGTTCGGATAGATTTTGGAAAAAAAGGTCCTCCTCCTGCTCATAGACATCGATTCCCAAAAAGCCCACTTTTCCCTTTTTCAAAGCAGAAATCACAGCCTTCGTGTCGATAAGTGCACCTCTTGAAGTATTGATCAGCATGGTGCCGTCCTTCATTTTTTCCATCGCCTTCTTATTGATGATGTGATGGGTGTCAGGAGTCAAGGGGCAATGTAGGGAAATGATTTGGGAGTGGGCAAATAGCTTGTCTAACGAACAATATTGAACACCGATTTTTTTCATTTCGGCATTTTCCAAGACATCGAATGCCAATACTTTGCAGCCAAATCCTAGTGCGATTTTACAAAATGCTCTACCAATTGCTCCTGTACCGATGACTCCGACGGTTTTTTGAAAAATATTAAATCCTGTCAACCCTTCGAGGGAAAAGTTTGATTCTCGGACTCGGTTATAGGCTTTATGGGTTTTGCGACTGAGGGTCAGGATGAGTGCAAAAGTATGCTCGGCGACTGCCTCTGGGCTATATGCAGGCACTCTGACTATTCGGATTCCCAGTTCCTTCGCTTTTTCTAGATCCACTTGATTATATCCTGCACATCGAAGCGCAATCAATTTGACTCTTTCCTTCGAAAGTATTTCTAGCGTTTTAGAATCGATTTGATCATTGACAAATGCACATACTACATCATGTCCTTGTGCTAACATAGCTGATTGATGATCGAGTTTTGCCTCCAGAAAATCGATCTGAAAACCATAATCTTTGACCAAAGAGGAGAAGCTGTCCTGGTCGTATTTTTTGGTACTAAAGAAGGCTATTCGCATGATTATGAACTTTTGATTTGGTAGATAGAAAAGCGGGTTTTTTCTTCCTCTACTTCTTGATTTTCAGGTTCCTGAACCAAAAACTTGCCATCACCTAGGCCAAATAAAATACTACCTGCAATTCCTGAAAGCTCCTGACTTACTTGCTTTCCATTTTTGATGATCAATATGGCCTGTTCTTCAGGGTCAGAACTGGGAAGGTAGGTGGCATCATTGGCTATTCGTGTTTCATATTCAGCTTCGGATACTCCTGAAAAATATTTGATCAGATAAGTATCGGAATCTACTTTGATCAAATTTTGATTTCGCCCTGCCATGAAGCGTAGCGGTTTGATTCGGTCATCATTTCCCATGGTTCCTAATGGGACAGGGGAATATTCAACAAATTCTGAGTGGGTAATTGGTATGCTCCGGGAAAAATCCAAGGCAGGTAAGTTGTAGACTTCTATTTCCTTCGAGAGAGCATGAAGGATAAGTAGTTCCTGCTTTTCATGATCGACCAGAAAGCTTTTAGTCATTAATTCCTGATAAATATTGTCAGTTTGTCGGTAGGGACTTGATTCGCGATAGGGGATGATGGATTTCATATCCCCTGATTGAATATGGATTTTGTAAAAGTTCTTCAAGGTGTCCCGACCTTCTTCATTTTGAATCAAGTAATGGGAAGAAAGATAATTGCTAGGCCCAACTAGGTAAAAAGTACTATCAGAATTTTGGAAGTATTCCGTTCGGCCCATGGGGCCAAAGGTTCGAATCGGCAGTGGTGACTGGATGCGCTGGCTATGAATCACAGAGTACGTAGAATCATAGGAAAGTATCTGAAATGGCAACTCTACGATTCGTTCTTGCTCTGGTCCAAAACTGATTCCAATTGGATTCCAGTTACCATAAAGTCCAGGACCGTCACCTTTTTTATGAGTCCGTTTGATGATTTCACCCTCGCCAGAAATCTCCAAAAGATCATCTTCGACCATGGCATAGCCAAAATACCTGTCTAGTTCTGCTGAGTAATCCCGAATAAATACCCGGGTTAAATTATTTACCTCGAAAGAATCAATTTTTGTAATTGAATACTCGGAAATACTCGTTTCGGTTTCCTTTGTCTCATTTTGGCCGCAAGAAGCTAAAAAAATCAAAGTCAAGAAGTAGGGGAGGGTGTTTTTCATCTGTTTTTATCAGTTTTCGTCAGTCATAACCTTCTCCTTGTAGGAGGGAGGTTACAATTCATTTCTATTTATAAAATAGTTTTACTATTTAAATTTAATTTAAGGTAATTAGACTTACTTCAAAAACCAAGATGGCGGATCAATATTTTTGATTAATTTGATTTTGCTTTTGCTCACACTACCGAATTATTAAAATGTTTGCGAGTGAGTTTGAAACCTATCAATGAAAAACCTAATAAAGAAACCCATATGATGAAGAACCTTGGATTAATTGCCTTTCTGTTATTTGCTTTTGCTTGTCAAAACCCTGAAAACAATGCCGATCAAATGAGTGAAAATCAAGTTACCGTACAAAATGAACCGGATTCTGTATTAAGACATGCGGTTTACTTTTCATTTAAAGACTCTTCTTCTCCAGAAGATATCCAAATGGTAATTGATGCTTTTAGAAATCTTCAAAATGACATTCCTGGTATCCAATCCTTTGAATGGGGAGAAAATTCAAGTCCTGAGGGGTTGAACAGAGGATTGACGCATGCCTTTACGCTCACTTTTCACTCCAATGAAGACAGAGATGCCTACTTACCGCATCCTGCTCATCAGAAGTTTGGTGAAATACTAGGTCCGCACCTAAAGGAGGTTTTGGTAGTAGACTACTGGACTCGGCCTTGATTTATTGATCGAAAGGTACCCCTGAGGTAGAGGTCTTGCCTGACTCCTTTACGTCCAGCACTTCTGTGACGATAAAATTACTGGCACCTCTCCAGGGTAGCATTCCGTTGTATTCTTTGTATCTGAGTTCTACGAATTTTCCAGAGGATCGCTCAAGCTGTAGTGCTACCTCTTCGTCAATCACGGAAAACCGAAACTCATTACTTTGCAATGCGCCTGCAGTTGGGCTTTGGAAGCCCTCTTGTACTACTCTGCCCTCATAAGTTTTGAAAACCACTCCTTTCTTTACGAAATAGTTTAGAGATCCGGCTTTGACACCTTCTCCAAAAACGAAAAAGTATTTCCACCACATGAATACAGAAAGGAAAACGATGAGGAAAATTCCTACTATCCAGCCAAATTTCTTCATAACACTGATTTTTATCAAATATAATCAGTCTGTCGAAAAATTATTTTCTGTAGGTATTTTTAAACAGGCTAATTGATATCGAGTTTGAGCATTATGATGGCTAACTTGTTTCCGTTTGATACAAAAAACTTATTACCTCACAGTGGTGAAGTGCTTTACTTTGATAGTCTTTTTGAAATAACAAAAGCTGATGAGTATTTCAATATCCTCCGAGATGATATTTCCTGGAAGCATGAGGCCATTTGGATGTTTGGAAAAAAAGTGATGCAACCTCGGTTAACAGCCCTCTATGGTGACGAGAGTGTTACTTACAGCTATTCAGGGATTACGATGGAGCCGATTCCTTGGTCCAAAACTCTTCTTGAAATCAAAGGTAAAGTGGAGGAAGTGGCTGAAGCGAGATTTTCTCATGTTTTACTGAATTTCTACCGCGATGGTCAAGATTCTATGGGATGGCATCGAGATAATGAAGCAAGTCTAGGACCTGAGCCTGTAATCGCTTCGGTAAGTTTTGGGGTTCCCCGCAGATTTCAATTTCGAAACTATGTGGACAAAAAAGAAAAGCTACAAATTGAGCTGGGACATGGAAGTCTTTTGCTCATGAAGGGGGCTTGTCAGGATCATTGGGAGCATCAAATCCCCAAATCAAAAAAAGTATCAGGCGAAAGAATTAATCTGACCTTCCGCCTGATTCGATAATTAGAATAGGAATTGATTTTTCAGCATTCGAAGGTAATCTTCGACAAGCGGCTTTTCAATATATTCGATTACACTTACGTAATCCATGGCTTTGACTTTATCACTCTTATTGACCGAAGATGTGATTAAGATAACCTTGATTGATTCAGGTTTTTTGAGCTCTTCGATATAGTCTAGAACTGCCCAACCATCCACTACTGGCATAAAAATGTCAAGAAGGAGGAGTTTGTTGCCGCTAGGATTAGACTCTAGGTATTCAATTGTTGTTTGGCCATTTTCTAGTAGAACAGGGGCATCATGGAATTCTGAACGTCTAACGAGTGCTTCGTGGATTTTTCGAAAAGCAGGATCATCGTCGACGATCAAGAGGTCAAAGTTTGTCATTTTCTGTTTTTATATTTTAATGCATCCGGGCATTTCTAATCAAATTTCAAATTACCAGTCTATAAAAAGGCGATTTAGACAAAATTTCTTTTTTTGAAAAGCGGCATCTTTTCAAATTGTGCAAAAATGTTTTTTCAAGAAAGCCTTTTATCAAATTTTTGAGAATATCTTATTTCTCGGTTTTCTAATATATTGCATTTTTGACGTAGGAATACCGTTTTTTCCTTCTACAATTTTTGCTAAATATGTTTCACTCCACTGGTATTCCTAATTTGGATTTAGAATATCATTATGTCTTTACTGAGAATAATTCTCTAGATCATGATTGATTTGCTTTTATCTCTAAGCTCTTTTTCACCAAACTGATAAAGCTAGGCACATAGAAAGGTTTAGAAAGAATCGCAAAAGCCCCTTTACTTTTTAAGCTTTCCGAGTTGGCAGTCTGTGCATCGGCAGTCAGGATAATGACTGGAATATCTCTGGTCAATGGATTCGATTTTAACTCAGAAAGAACTTGGGTTCCTGAAATATCGGGAAGATGAATATCCAGTAGAACCAAATCCGGTAAAATCCTGGAACAGGACTTTATCCCTTCCTGACCATAGTTTTCAGTAACCAAAGCAATTTCGGGAAGCGTAGTTTCAAAAATCTCTTCGACTAATTGAATGTTTGAAATATTGTCCTCAATATAGATAACTGTGCCTTTCTTTATTTCAATTTCTTCGCCTTTATTATTTCCTGTTATACTATTCACAGAAGTCGGTTGGCTTTGATTAAGTGCTAAGGGGAGCTCTATCCAAAATGTACTTCCTAGTCCCAAAACACTTTCCACACCTACTTCACCCTGCATCAATTCGAGAAGTTTTTTCACCACGGCAAGGCCTAATCCCGTACCTTCAGTTTCCGTCATTTCGGCCCCAATTCGTTCGAATGGCTCGAAAAGCTTAGGGAAATCCTCTTTTCGAATCCCCTTTCCAGTATCTTTTATTTCTATCCGTATTTTACTGTGCTCCCTATCTAAAACCTCAAATTGAGAAATTTCAATTTTCCCATTGGCTTTATTGTATTTGATAGCATTGTTAAGAATGTTAAGAAATACTTGCTTTAACCTTTGCCAGTCGGCTAATACAAAAAGTGACTCTGATTGATTCTTGATCAGATGGATTGATTTTTTTATTAGAAATGGCTGAACAGTCTGAATGGTTTCTTCCAAAATCTCATTGAGATCAATTGGTTCTACTTTCATTTTGATCTTACCAGCTTCTATTTTGGATAGATCTAAAATCTCATTTATCAGACTTAGCAGATGTTGGCCACCTTTGAGAATATATTCCAGGTTTTTTAGCTGCTTTTCTGTAAGTGGAGTCAGTTCAAGCAATTGAGCAAAACCTAAAATCGCGTTCATCGGTGTGCGAAGCTCGTGGCTCATTCGCGACAGGAATTCACTCTTGGCTTTATTGGCTTTTTCGGCCTCTAATTTTGCTTCTTCGAGTGATAAGTTTGCTCTCTCGAGCTCTTGAGTTCGAATTTTTATCTTTTCTTCTAGTGTTTGATTGAGGTTTTGAATCTCTTTTTCAGAACGGATTCGTTGACTAATATCCCTAATAAACCGGAGAACCTTTGTGTCACTCAACTTGACCACTCTACTCTCAAAGAATTTATCCTCATTTTGAATGGCTAGAGGATATTCATAAGTGACCAAAGTGCCAGTATCTAGACATTCACCGATTTTCTTAAGATGTAGTTTGGTCCATTTTGGGTCAAAAACATCACCAATTGTTTGTCCCACTAAGTGGCTGAAATCACCAATCTCACTTCCGCTTTTGGAGTCATAATGCTCTAAGTAGTTCCCTTCACGATCATTGACAAATATCATATCAGGAATAGCATCCAAAATTGCAAAAAGCCGTTCCTCTTGTTCTTTTTTCTCTGAAATATCGATGACCCAACCTGCATTGAAAATTCGCTTGCCAGATTCGTCAAAGATTGGCTTAGATGATGAAATAGAAGGGAAAATACTTCCATCTTTTCGTTTTCTTTTTAACTCCTTGAATTTAAATTCTCTGTTTTTTAAATCATTGGGATATAACTCTCTTTCTAGAAATTCTAATTGATCTGGTGTATGAAGCAACTGAATTTTTTGACCTATCAAATCACTCTGTTGATATCCATGCATTAAGGCAAAAGCCTCATTGCAGTAGGTTATTTTTCCATCCACATCGATAATGACATTTCCTTGATGAGCCTGATCTGAAATGATTTCGAATTTGAGGAGTTCTTCTTTGGCGTTTTTCTCCGCTGTGATGTCACTGTCCGCTCCTCTGTATCCCACTAGGTTTCCTTGGTCATCCAGGATAGGAGAAGCATAGGTATTTACCCAAATAGTTTCCCCGTTTTTCTTCTGGATGGGGTTTTCGAAGGCTTGAATATCTCCTCCTTTTTCCAATAGTTGAATACCTATCTTTTTAAATTCTTCTCGTTTATTTTCAGGAAAAATATCAAAGAAATATTTGCCTAATAATTCTTTTTCGAGGTAACCATAAACACGGTGGCAGGCAGCGCTTAAATAAGTATACCGTCCGGTAGCATCCACTTCCCAAATAACGGAACCCGAATTATCGGCAATGCTTCTAAAGCGTTCTTCACTTGCTGCTAGAGCATTTTCAGCTTGTTTTTGGAGAGTGATGTCTACCGCAATACCCTGTATTTCAAATTGTTGAATTGTTTCTTTATTAATGCAGACAAACTCCCAGAGAAAGATTTTTTGGAGATCGCCCTCTTTGGAGCATGCTAACTCGCTCGTGATGATCTCTCCTGGTTTTTGGGATGCTTTTGAAATACATTCCTGTAGTAAGTTTTTATTAGATTCAGCGATGACCTCAAAAAATGAAATTGATGTGTTTTCAGGTCTAGGGCCTATTTCTCTCTCATAGCTTTGAATAAATTTGTTGTTAGCAAAGGTTATTTCAAAGTTTTGATCAAATCGTACAAGGTAGTTGGTCTGGGAGCTTAAAATATTTTGAAGTTCTTCACCATTTTTTTTGATGATAGCAAGGTGCAGCTGATTTTCCAGATGTTTCTGAATAATCAAAAGGGTTCCTTTGACCAATTGCTTTTCTTCATCTAAAAAAAACTTTTTTTCGGGTATGTGGATTTCAAGACTCAAACACTTGGATTCCTCCAGAGAAGTGCTTCTTGATAAGATGTTTTTTGAAGGCTTGAATCCTGAATTTTCAAACTCCTGCTCATCGTAAATTAATTTTGCACTAGTCTCTTTCGGAAACAAAAAGCCAGATGGGAGAATTTCCACTATCTCCGAAAAAAACTCCTCTAATGTTTGATCTTTCTTTTGGGTTAAATCCGAGATTTTGAAGATACAGGACAGTTCTTTGATCCTCTCATTCAAACTATTGAGATTCTGGAATTTTTGATGAATATTTTCCAGCATGGCAGCAAATACTTTCACCAGATTGATCTCATTCTCTGTAAAAGTATGCTGCACTCTTACTGAATCAATTCCTATAAATCCCCATGGTTTCCCCTCATGCATGATTGGGACTGCGACAAGGCTTTGGATATCCTGAGAAGCTAAAATCTCTTTAATTCCCAACTCATCAGATAGCTCTGCCACATTATCAATTTGCATGATCTCTCCTCGGAGGTGGGTGTCGAGCCAATCTTCAAATAAATCAATATGACTCTTCGGAATCCTACACGTAGCCAAATATTCTTAGACAGCTAGTGAC
>NZ_JAPEIB010000023.1:0-61068 GCF_028823735.1 Algoriphagus sp. NF | reverse complement strand
ATTTTTTCCAAGAGATTGCTTGAATCTGAATTTTCGGACCAATTCCTTGTACATGAATAAGCCAAGAAACCTAATAGAATAAATACTGGTTTTTTTATGTCAATGAATAATGCTTTCATTTAACAGGGGTTATAATTGAAATTTTATAGACATGATTTGTTCTCCTATAAGAGATAACATTATGTAAAAAATAATTTTCATGAAGTTTCTCCTCCTTATCAAAGATTGCATATAAATCTATGTAAGACAAAGATCACTTTTCAAGTTAATTGGAACACCCAAAATGGATGTCCCAATATATATTAGTTACTGTACTTTTTTGCAATCTATAATGCCAACACAATCTGGATATGCATCTGCCTCTCCAGGATTTGTACCATCATAAATCATTATTGTAACTGGTCTTCTGCCATTGCATGTGCATTGATAAAAACCATTTCCGTTACCTCCAAAAATGTTTGCTAAGGCGTTTCTAGTAAGGATATCCTCTTCGTTTACGGTTAATTTTCCTATACTTAACTTTTTCATAGTTTTTTAATTTAAATAGTTATTGAATAATTTAACTAAATGAGCTAATCCTCCGACAATTTCAGTCACCGGAGACTGTGACTATTCATCGCGATTGAATATTTTTTTCTGCATCAGCAGATTTTTTTTAGTTTAAGACATATTTCAAATCCTCCACTGCATAGTTGGATGGCAACTCATAGCCATTGATGAAAATCGTGGGCGTATGATCAATCTGCTCCTTGTCTGCCCAGTCCAGCATGGCCTTGATGTTGGATTCTTGCTTTGCCAGTTCTCCATTCAGTGGATACTTTGCCGCAAAGGCTTCATAATCTTTATTATCCTGACTATACCACTCATCCAAGGCTTGGCGAGTCTGTTCTAAATCTCCTTGAGAAGCAATACCCAAGAGGTGCCGGATTGTCTTGAGTCTGACCTCATCTGCTCCTCCGGGTACAAATACGATCTGTAAATCAATATTCCCGGCTTCATAGAGCTGCTCCAAAAGCGGATGCGTTCGGGCACAAGGACCACAGTAAGGGTTGCAGACTTTCAATATATGATATTTAGGATTAGCCCCATTTAGAAATATCCCTAATCCCTCGGGATCGGAAGTGATCTGTCTTGATGTGCTCAGAAAATAGTCGAAAAGCTCCCTATTGGACAGAATCTTCGCCAACTTGCTTTTGGTAGTGTATAGCTCTTTTTGAGTCATTAAGTAAGGCTTAATGCTGATCCAAGCGAGGTAGATACCCTTCCTCCAGAAATATTCTTCAACTTGACTTTTCCGAAACTTCATTGGTGATCATTTTATAAGTCGGGTAGCTAATTTGAAAGAATAAACACCTATTTAATCGGTTTTACCTCTGAGATATTAATAAAATCCGATCCTTTTCTCCCCATTTAGACCTCATCGATTCTTTCCGCCTTCGATACTTTTGAAGACCAAAAGTATCCAAAAGTCTTGGGCCTCGTTATTTTCTTGCCGCTGATAGTATTTACAGCATTTATAAAACTAATGCACAGCGGCATTTTGTCCTGCTTTGCCACCCTAAAAATGACTGGATTCCCGAAACAAGTTCGGGACTAAGTCATTTTTTTCACGGGTTTGCAAAGCACTCCAAAACCGAAAATCCCGTAAGGCCCAGTCCACCGAAGATTTTCAGTCCAATTCATTGAACTGTATTTGCCAATTGATTCAATTTTGATTCAGAAAATCCATTTATCCCATTTTCAATACACTCGAGACCGTTCCTTCAACTCAAAAGCTTACTAACCACACAGGGCAGGGGAAGTTGATCCAATTTTTCCTCATCGAGCTGTAGCGCAAGGCTTTCTACTTTGTATTCGGCCAAGGTATCGGATATAGCCAGTAAGGAATCCGGCTCAGGATGAGTGAGCAATTTTTCCTTCAAATAGTACATGCTATAAGGCAGTTTGATCTGATCAAATAGCTTCTTTACGCAGAAAAGACTGTTTTCCATAATTTTAAAACTAAAAAAATCTAAATTTTCTTTGACTTTAAATTCTTAGTGCTAATTTGGAGTGCCTTTAGGTAAATACCTAGTAAGATATTTCTAATTTTTAGTAACTTTTTACTTGTTTGAAAATGGAATTGGGATCACGGTTGAAAAAAGCACGGGAAGCAAAAAAGCTTTCGCAGCAGGAAGTTGCTCATCTTTTGGAAGTGTCCCAGAAAACTCTTTCCAATATCGAAAGTGGAAAAACAGTTCCGAATATCCTTCAGATCGCCAAACTTGGACGGATCTACGGTTTGGACATGGTGGAATTTTTAGCAAAATCAGGTATTTCTTTATCCCCCCCCCCCCCCGCGCGCAAACTCATATACCATTGGAAGAGCCACAGGAATCAAAAAACCAAAGGTCTGAATTAGATCTTGATCGGTGAAAAAACTTAAAGGCAGGATTTTTTGGGAAGGAAGGGAATAAATCATTTTCTCTTCACCGATTGTGAAATGAAATATGTCTATTTTAAAGCTACTTTATTTCTAAAGAAAATGATAGAGGGGAAAGATGGAATTAGAGGAACTCAAAGTGATTCTAGAAAATTGTAAAATCAAGTGATTGAATAAATCGTTACCTTTTGAGATTCAAAATTATTATTGTATGGATCTATTATCTGTAAAAATTGACCTAATTCATTGGCTTACCGAGCTTCAAGATCAATCTGTTCTTGAAAAGGTTCAAGAGCTTAAGGAGAAACAGGAAAGTTCTATTGTTTTAAGTAAAGAACAACAAAAGGAACTACAAGACAGGATTGAAATATATGATAAGGGAGAAATGGAGTTTTCTTCTTGGGATAGCGTTAAGAACCGGATAAGACGTGGCGCTAGAGAATCCTTATGAGTACCGTTTATCCAAGGAGGCTGAGATTGATGTATTTGAGGGCTATCTATGGTATGAAAACCAAAGGATAGGCTTGGGGGAAGAATTTTTAGCCGCACTTGATGCAGCCGAACAAATTATAAGTAAATATCCTAGATCTTTTCAGGTTCGTTATAAAAAGAAGGTAAGGGCCTTTGTTCTAGACCGTTTCCCGTATTTAGTCTTTTATGTTTTCAATAATCCTACTATTGATGTAATATCCGTATTTAATATAAATCAAAATCCCCGAAAGTGGAAAAAGCGGATAAAGTAGCAAAAATCAACTAGTTGAGAGTTTGAAAAATAATTTCTCTTTTTCCATAATAAGTCGTGTTTGTGTCAACTTATTTCAGGACGAGACAGTCAAACAAAAAAAGCTACCAAATTCGCTGGTAGCTTAATTTTTTCTTTTTGAAACTTTCCTACTTCCTGCCTTGCTTCATCGCTTCGGCTACGAGCTCCTGAGCAAAGGAACCTTTGAGTTCGACGACCATTAGGTCTCCCGCATCGTCTCCGACGAGCACCACTAGGTCGGAGATCGTTTTATTGCCTTTGGAATAAACCCTGATTTCACCCTCATCGGCCATTTCCATCAGTAGTTCATAGCGTTCTTTCTCCAGTCCTTTTTTAAGGGCTTTGTATTCTGCACCGCTTCGATCGGCATTTTCCGGGAGCTTGAAGAAGTTGAGCTTCTCGATAGACTTGGCTACCGTAGCCATGTCATCTTCATCCAAATCAATTTTGAAGCCTTCGGCGAAATTCATGAAGTTCCCTCCCAATTCCATGTGGAAGAAATCCTCTTCCCCTTTATACTTTTCATACAGTGCTTGGACAGATTTGCTTTGGGCCTGAACGGTAAATACCATTCCAAATAATGCGATGGCTAAAATCAGCTTTTTCATAGTAATTTGTAATTATTGGTTTAGTTTTAATTGATGTCAGCTTTTCTGTTAGTAATCAAAGAGAATGGCCTACAAGGAGCCTAGAGTATCGGAATAAAGGGGCTTCGATCTTCATTCTTCCGACTTCCAGCCAAGAAAGTATAGAAAATAAGGCCGCTGACATGATTTTGTATATTGATAAGTTTTATTTCTGTTTGTTTCCTTTTCCGTATTGATCCATGCCGGGTATGTTGGTTTTGTCAGCCAGCATATTGAGCTCCTCGTAGGTGAAAGTTCCAAGAAGGGACATCAGGGTAAACTCACTTTTCTCACCGGATATCATCAGCAGCTCGCGGACCAGTCCGCCTTCCTCACGTACGAGGAATTTCAGGCTGGAGCCTTTGTCTTGGACATCCATCAGTTCTTCGTATTTGTTTTTGGTCAGGGAACTGTAGGCTTCCTTGTACATAGTCATGCCGTCCACTTCATCGGAGGATAGGATCCGGATCCCGCGCACTTTTTGGATTAGCTCTCCCAGGTCTTGTGATTCGGCTTCCTCGGCGTTGTTTTTCAGAAAGCCTCCCGCCATCTGCATCATCTTAGGAGAGATATACACCCGGCTAAAGCGGTCGTCTTCCATGTAATTGGAAAAAAAGCGCTGAATCGCGTCATCCTGAGCCAGAGAAGTCAGGATACTTCCGAAGAAAAGGAGGAATAGAAGTATGATTCTGTTCATGATTTATTTTTCTAGAGGTTTGAAGAGTTCATTGGTAGTATTGAGGTATTTGAGATCATTCATTTTTTGAAGCTGCTGCTGTCCTTCGGAATATTTCTCCTGGAAAAGAGACAAAGCGGCCATGACCTCATGATAGGCTTGTTCTTCTTGCTGTCTCTCATAGGCTTGCCAACCAAAGTATGTTCCGATCAGGATCAGAATAGAGGCGGCCCAACCCATCCAGGAGAGGTTTGCCAATTGGGTTCTTCTTGGTTTTTGGAGGTTGTGCGGTTCTTCTTTTGAAAAGTCCTCCAATTCAGCAAACCAAGCTTTTTCTGATTCAAATCCATCAGATTTTTTCAGGAGCTCTCGGAGTTCAGCTTCCTCCTCGAGGGTGCTTTCTCCAGCCCAGTAGCTATTCAGAAGTTTTTCTATTCGTTCCTTCATGGTTTTTTCACTTTTTTTGGTACTCTTCCCGGAGTTTTTTTCGGGCCCGGTGCAGGTTGACTTTTACTTGCTCAATCGAAATCTCCAGGTATTCGGCGATTTCCTCATAGGTCAGGCCCTCGCTTTCCCGCAACTGAAAGATCTGGCTCTGCTTCTCTGGAAGTTTGGCTACGAGCCGCATCAGATCAGAAAGCTGCTCATTTCCTTTTTCCAACTCTTTGGGCTCTTCCGATGGCTCAATTTCGCCTTCCAGCGAGATTATCCGTCCGTTTTTTCGAAAGTGCATCAAAGCTTCATTTTTCAAACTTCGGATCATCCAAGCCTTCAGGTTAGGATGCTTTTCCAATTCATCTTCCCGCTGAAAGGACTTTTCGAAGACATTTTGAAGGAGGTCTTCGGCCAGGGCCCGATCTTTCACCCAGAGGAATGCCATCCGAAATAGCGTTCCGCGCAAAGGCCAGATATGTCCTTCAAAAAATGAATTCATTTGTGTAGGTGATGCTTGAAGAATCTAAAGGTTACAATTTTTTGTAAAAAAATTTTTGGGTTCGGGTAATAGGTATTTCACCATTAGCGCAAGTTTCTCGACTTTTGCCATCAGGAGTGCAATCTTCACGATTTATCTAATTTTCATACGCTTTTGCTTATTGCAAAAAAGTCTTCCAAGGTTTATTTAGTAATACGGATATTATTGGATCACATATTGGCAAAACAATGCTAAATACCGCCTTTTTAGTACAGAATTTTCTATTCGTTCTTTTGGCTTGACCCAAAAGAACCAAAAGGTCAAGACACAGCAAAGCTTCCACCGCACAAGGCCGGACGCTGGCCCGGTGCTGTGTCATCCCACGCGCCCAATCAATTTAAGTTTTGTGTTTGGCTAGGCTACTATATTTTGATTCTTCTGTTATGCTCTCTTAAGACGAAGTCTCTTTAAGCCATATCGCAAGTTTTCCGACTTGTGCTGATAATGATGCATTTTTCTGACTGTTTTTCTTTTGGTATTTGGCGGTCAGGAGACTGCTTGCTGATTGGCTTTTTCATCCCGCTCGGACTCTTTGCAGGGATTTTACTTTGAGGTGTTGTTTTTTCCAAGACTAATTTGAAAGTAAATGGAAATGAATGCCGTAGGCATGGCTGGTTTATTACTACCTTTCTATCCTATCGAAATTCGATGCTGGTAATTAGTCTAAATTCTCCCCAACTGCATATTTCAATTGTTTAAGCAATCAATAATTTTAGATTCGTTTTAAATTAGAAATAAAAAATAGTATGCATGCAGACTATTTCTTACTTTGCATTCATGAATGAGATGGGTCAAATAGGTCTGAATACTCCGCAGAAGGGCATAAAAAAAGCCCCGAATTTCTTCGAGGCTCGTGGTGATGAGTGGACTCGAACCACCGACTCACGGATTTTCAGTCCGATGCTCTACCAGCTGAGCTACATCACCTTTTGTTAAAGTGATGCAAAGGTAGGTATTTGTGTATTTGATGCAAATCATTCTGTCAAAAAAATATTGAAAAGAATCTTCAACATTACTTAATCGTATCGAAATGAGCTTTTTACCTCAAGTTGCTTTTTTGATCATTTTGGCGGTAGCTGCCTTTATTATCACCAAAAGGGTGCGCTTTCTGAAGCGCAACATCTTTTTGGGAAAGGGAGAGACCCGAAATGATCAGCCTGAAGCCCGCTGGAAAACCATGCTTTTGGTCGCATTTGGCCAGCAGAAAATGTTCAAACGCCTGATTCCGGCTTTTCTCCACCTGTTGATCTATGTAGGTTTCATCGTCATCAATCTGGAGGTGTTGGAGTTTATTTTGGATGGAATTCTCGGGACGCATCGGCTTTTTGCCCCCATCCTTGGATCGGCCTACACAGTAGCCATCAATATCTTTGAATTTCTAGCGGTGGCGGTATTGATCTCTTGTGTGGCTTTCCTCTGGAGAAGGAATGTCAGCAAGGTGCCTCGCTTTACCAAGCCCGAGATGAAAGGTTGGCCTGCGCTGGATGGAAACTTGATCCTTGTCATCGAAATTGTTCTGATGCTTGCCATCCTGACGATGAACGCTACAGATCAGATCGTGGCCAATCGGGGAGATGAGCATTACATCGCTTTGGGAACCTTGTTCTTCAGTAGTTTGATTCAGCCGCTTTTTGAGGGTATGAGTACCGGGTCGTTGGTTTTCGTGGAGCGATTTGCCTGGTGGTTCCACATCGCGGGAATTTTAGCTTTCGCGGTTTATGTGACCTATTCCAAGCACTTGCATATTTTCTTGGCCTTCCCAAATACCTGGTATTCCAACTTGAAGCCAAAAGGAGAGATGGCCAATATGCCGGAAGTTACCAATGAGGTCAATATGATGCTTGGGATTCCGACCGAAGGAAGCAATGAGCCACCTGCAGAAATCGGCCGCTTTGGTGCCAAAGATGTCAATGACCTCTCTTGGGTAAATGTAATGAATGCCTACTCCTGTACCGAATGTGGTCGCTGTACTGCAGAATGTCCGGCTAATCTAACTGGCAAGAAACTTTCTCCCCGAAAGATCATGATGGATGTACGCGATCGGGCGGATGAAGTCGGTAAAAGTATTGACGTCGGTGGACCTGGACTGGAGGATGGCAAATCACTGCTTGGTGACTACATCACCAAAGAGGAATTGAATGCCTGTACTTCCTGCAATGCCTGTGTGGAGGCTTGTCCGGTCAATATTGATCCGCTAAGCATTATTCTACAAATGCGCCGCTATGTTGCTATGGAAGAGTCCGGAACTCCTGCTCAGTGGAATGCGATGTTCCAAAATATGGAGACCAGTTTCTCTCCTTGGAAATTCAGCCCGCAAGATCGATTTAATTGGGCTGATTCAGTCAAAAATGAGGAGATTTCAGATTGAAAAATTGAAAAATTTGAAAATTGAAAAATTAGTAAACCTAAGTGATTGAATTGTCGAGATTAAGCATTGCTTCAAAGTTTTTCTCCTAAATCCAATATCAAAAATCGTAAATCCGAAAATATGTCTACATATCAAGTTCCAACCATGGCCGAAATGGCCGCGAAAGGCGAAAGTCCGGAAGTTCTTTTTTGGGTCGGTTGTGCCGGTTCCTTTGATGACCGATACAAGGCTGTCACCCAAGCTTTTGTAAAAATCCTGAATAAAGTCGGGGTGTCTTTTGCGGTTTTGGGTCCAGAGGAAGCCTGTACCGGAGATCCGGCGCGAAGAGCAGGGAATGAGTTTTTGTTCCAAATGCAGGCGGTCGCCAATATCCAAGTGCTAAATGGCTATGAAGTGAAAAAGGTGGTCACTGCCTGTCCTCACTGCTTTAATACGATCAAAAATGAATACCCAGCTTTGGGTGGAAACTACGAAGTGATTCATCATTCGCAGTTTCTCCAGCAGCTGATCAACGAGGGCAAGGTTGCTCTGAAAGGAGGAGGGGAGTTTAAGGGAAAGAAAATCACTTTCCATGATTCCTGCTATCTCGGACGAGCCAATGATGTCTACGAAGCTCCTCGGGAAGTCATCAAGGCGCTGGATGTGGAATTGGTCGAGATGAAGCGATGCCGAACCAAGGGTCTTTGTTGTGGGGCAGGAGGGGCGCAGATGTTTAAGGAGCCGGAGCCAGGAAAGAAAGATGTCAATATCGAGCGGACAGAGGAGGCCTTAGCTACCGGAGCGAATGCCATTGCTGTGGGTTGCCCGTTTTGCCTCACCATGATGACCGATGGGGTCAAAAATAAAGAGCGCGAAAATGAGGTGCAGGTTTATGACCTGGCTGAAATGATCGCCAAAGACATGGGAATATAAGTCTGATAAAGATTGAATCAATTCGACCCTTTTTGCCGTTAGGTAGAAAGGGTTTTTCTTTGTCAAAAAATCAAATAATGTACGTAGCCTTCCAAAATTTATCAGAATCAAGCAGGGTTTGGGTGTATCAAGCTGACCGCAAACTCAGTGAAAAGGAATTGGAACTTGCCACAAGTGAATTGAAATCCTTCTGTGAGGGATGGAATGTGCATGGAAATGGGATTTTGACTTCCTTCGAGATTTTGGAAGATCAGGTGATTGTCTTGGCTGCCGATGAGTCGAGATCAGCGACAAGCGGTTGCTCGATCGATTCTTCGGTTCGTGCTTTGCAGAAGCTTGAAAATTTGCTGCAAATCAACTTGACTGACCGGGGAAAAGTAGCTTTCAAATCGGCCAATTCCATTCAGATAGCTCCTGCCTTGGGAATCAAATCCAAAGTGGTGGAGGGAGAAATTGATACGGATACCTTGGTGATCAATCCTCTGATTCAGACCAAGGCAGACCTGGAAAGCCTTTGGATACCTGCCTCAAAAAGTTGGTTGAACAAATATTTTCCAAATTAATTAGTAATATTCAGTCCAGATCATCAATGTCTTATCGAATGAAGAATTATTTTTTGGGAATTTTCCTCATTATGCTGTCTCTAGCAGGCTGTAAAAGCCTTCAGGAAAAGGGCACAGACCAGTTCCTCTCAGGAGAATATCAGTATGCTATCAATACTTTTTCACAAATACTGGAGCAAGACACAGCCAATGAGCGGGCCAATGAAGTGATCGCTGAGAGCTATCGGCTTTCCAACCGAATTGAAAATTCTGCGGATTATTATCAAAAATTGGTGGATATTGAACCCAGTTTTGAGCGCTATTTCTTTTTGGGACAAAGTCTCAAAGCGCAACAAAAAGGAGATGAGGCTATCGAAGCTTTCGAAAATGCAAAAAATTATACCCAAGATGAGGCCTTGCTTGCCCGAACTCAGCGGGAGATCGAAGGAATAAATCTAGCGAAAGGGATAGAGAATTACTGGCCTTTCCATGAATTGGTTAATTACCGAGAACTCAATACTCCGGGAGATGATTACGCTCCCATTGTGAGTGAAAATTTCCTCTATTTCACCTCAGCCAGACAGGCTTCGGGAATTTATCCAGCTACAGGCACACCTTACACCAAGCTATTTCGGGCCAGAGCAGAAGATCTTCGAGTGGATGTCAGCGGGATTCAAGCCTTACCGGAATTCCCGAATGAAGAAGGATTGAATCAGGCTGCTATGGCTATCAGTCCGGATGGGAATACCCTGATCTATGCCAGGGGAAATTCTACCTCTCCACGGGATCTTCCTGAGACTGCACTTTTTGCATCTTATTTTAGAGGAGGAGGCTTCACTTTGCCCATTTGGCTGCCCGTGAATGAAGAGGAAAACTGGTGGAACTCTACTCCTGCGTTTAGTCCTGATGGGGAGGAACTTTATTTTGCTTCAGACCGACCAGGAGGCTATGGGGGAATCGATATCTACAAGGCGACCAAATTGGCAAATGGAGACTTTGGAAATGCCGTGAATTTGGGTCCAAATGTGAATACCCCAGGAAACGAGCTTTTTCCTAGACCTGCTCCTGATGGCAAGTTCTTCTTTGCTTCGGATGGGCATCCAGGATTTGGAAAATTGGATCTTTTCGTAGCTGAGCAAGATGAAAATGGAAAACAAGTCATCAAAAATCTCGGTGAGAATATCAATAGTGAGGCGGATGATTTCGGGATCTTTTTTACCAATTACCCTAAAGAAGGTTTCCTGTCTTCCAATCGAGCAGGTGGGATAGGAAATGATGATATCTACTATTTCGAGGATAAAACCCCGAAGCCAAAAATCGTCAACGTCCTGCTTAATGTCTTTACCAAGCAGCGGGTAGCGGGAGAGCCTGATCAGGTTTTGGATAATACTCGTGTGGTGCTTTATGATGGAAACAATAAGCAGATCGGAGGAGACTTTTCGAATAGCAATGGTCGGGTTAGATTTACCCTGGAGCCTCAGTCTAACTATACCATCATCGCTTCAAAAGGCGGTTATTTCTCCAAATCTGTTCCATACAATACCTTCGGAAAAACACCGGATCCAGCTACTTTGGTGCAGGACGTAACCAATGTGACCTTGGATACGACGATTGTTTTGGATCAATTGATCTTGGAAAAGTCCATCGTGCTTGAAAATATCTACTACGATCTGGACAAAGCCGATATCCGACCGGACGCGGCGAAGGAGTTGGATAAACTAGTACAGATCCTGAAAGATAATCCTCAGATTCGAATTGAGTTGAGTTCGCATACAGATGACAGATCTTCTGATGCCTACAACTTGGAGCTTTCGCAGAGACGTGCCGAGTCAGCGGTGAATTACATGGTTTCTCAAGGAATTGCGGCTGATCGGTTGGTGGCCAAAGGTTATGGTGAGACGCAGTTGATCATTGAAAACGCCCAGACAGAAGAGGAGCATCAGGTCAACCGACGTACGGAGTTTAAGGTGATTGAGATTAAGGAATGATAGAAGAGGGAAGAAGGGAGAGGGAAGTAGGAAGTTCTGTTATATTCGGCAGAAATACCATAGAAATAAAGCTCGCAAGCGAGCTGAAATAAGGTCTAGCAGAGCAGATAATCTCCCGCAAAGACTTTGTAAAGTGATTAAGAAAGAGTGCTGAAATGCCAGTCTGCCGTGGCGGACACGATTTTTAATAGCCCTGGGTTTCAACCCAGGGGAAAAAAACAAAAACCGAATTCCAGTGCTGGCCCATGATCTTTGTTTTGGAAACGGAAATAGGATGCCATCAAGACGGAGCTATTCAAAAATATCGCAAGCAGTCAGGAGACTGCCTTATTAAGGCCCAAGTCCTGAGACTTGAGCCAATGTATTGAGTAAGACGGAGGGAGTAGGAAGAGGGAAGTTCGGTGAAATACAGTGGAAATACGATAGAAATATGGCTCGCAAGCGGGCTGAAATACATTGAAACAGATTCCCAGTCAAAGCTATATTTTCCCGCAGATTTTCGCAGAAAAAATCGCAGATTCACGCAGGTTCCTAATTATTTTAAGTACTAGAAATATCAAGCGTATCTCATGACCAAAGGGAGTGTATATCTGCGCAGCCATATTTCACCGAAGGTGTATTTCTTGAGGATCCGAACCTATTTCATCGAACAAAGTAAGGCGTGTAACTTCAAGAATACTTCCTCCAAATTTCAGCCTTCTGTTTTTGTCTTTCCCAAAGTGCCTTAGCCAAATCCGTGGCTACCGAATCAGGTTCCGATTGATGAAGGATTTGCTTGAGGGTGTTTTCCGATAAATCAATTCGATAGCAAATGTTCAGGAGTTTTTCTAGATCCTTGTCCAGTAGATCCCTGACTGCTAAGGTCAAAAGTCTAATTGCCTTTTCCTCATCAAATGCCTCTACCAATTCAGGTAAGTCAAACTGATTTTGGGCCAATTGATAGGCAGTATGTAAAATTGGTTCTTGGTTCATGAGACGAAAAAATGAATTCGTCATCGCGATCCCGACAGGGGAGGGAGAAGCGATCTTAATGATTTTATGGTTGAACGAGAAAAGATTGCTTCACTTTGTTCGCAATGACGAAATATTAATTATTAAGGTATAGTCTTATTCCTTTTCTGCGCTTTCTTCTCCTTCTTCGCTAGGGTTGAGCACCTCAGGAGCGAACTTTCGGATGATTTTATACCAGCTGATGAGTTTTTTGATATCAGAGACATACACTCTGGTCTCATCTACCTCTGGAAGAATATGTTTCATGAATGCCCGCAATTCGGCATCATCCGGATTACTGTCAAGTCCTAAATCTCCTTCAAATTCTGCCTCGACTTTCTGCATGACCTGCTGTAGTGGCTCCGCACCTTCTTCGGTCAGGGTGTAGATCGAGATATCGCCTAAAATGGAAACTCGATGGGAGATGCCTGCTACTAGCTTGGCTTTTTTCTCATCCATGCTCTCCAAAATCACCCCTGTACGAGTAGGCTTTAATACTTTAAATAGTCCCGGTTTGCCGGAAACTGTTGCAATTTCTTTAAAATCCATTGGTTTAATTTATCAGTATGCAAATATAGAACTTGTGTTTATTCGGCCGCACCGTTTTCATATTCTCTGACGAGTTCTTCGAGGAAGGCATTTACCTCATCTTTTCCCATCTGGTTTTCTGCGCTAGTCACAAAATAGTCTGGTGCTTCTTCGAAAATCTCTTCTGTCTTTTTCAAAAATTTTCGAACATTTTGGTCGGTTTTGGTTTTCGAGAGTTTATCAGCTTTGGTGAAAATCAAAGCAGCCGGCACACCATTGACTCCGCACCAAAGCAGAAATTCCAAATCAATTTTTTGGGGCTCTAAGCGACTATCGATCAAAATAAAAACTCCGCAAAGATTCTCTCGTTTGGTCAGGTAGGTTTTGATCATGTTTTCCCAGCCCTCCTTGACTTTGACATTTACCTTGGCAAATCCGTAGCCAGGCAAATCCACCAAATACCATTGATCATTGATCAGAAAATGATTGATCAATTGCGTTTTGCCGGGAGTTTGGGAGGTTTTTGCCAATCCTTTTTTATTGGTCAGCATGTTGATCAGGGAGCTTTTGCCCACATTGGATCGGCCAATGAAGGCAATCTCAGCCCGATCAGGCTTGGGACAGTTGCCCGGATTGGAATTGGAAATGACAAACTCGGCTTTGCGGATCATAATATTTTATTTGAGCGCAAAATTAGAACTTAAACCCGAAATATACATTAGACTTCCTGTTACGAGCCCAAAACGCTTTCAAATCAACCGCTTCGCTGCATTTAGCTCAATCACCGTAGCGATGCTATGTCTTTTTCGCGAAATACTTGATTTCCTTGCGTTTTGAACTCTTACTACGGATCCTAGTGTATAATCTGGGTTAAATCCGAAGAGACTAAATGCTTTATTAGCTAACAATTTTCCCTTCCTCGGGTTTCTTCAGTAATATTGCGCACCAATTACAGAATTACTGATGTCCGTAGTCCCTTACAAAGATAAAGAAGACCCTAAAAAAGCTCAGGTTGCTGAGATGTTTAACAATATCAGCCCCAAATATGATTTGCTCAATCATGTTCTGAGCCTAGGTATTGATATCATTTGGCGAAAGAAAGCCGTCAAAATGCTCAAGGCTGATCAGCCGAAGTTGATTTTGGATATCGCTACCGGTACCGGAGACTTCGCGATTGAAGCTTTGGCGCTGAAACCCGAAAAAATCATCGGGGTAGATATTTCGGAAGGTATGCTTGCCGAGGGCAGAAAAAAAATGAAAAACCGAAAGCTGGATCATATCATCGATTTACAGCTAGGGGATTCGGAAGGATTACTTTTTGAGGATAATAAGTTTGATGCCGTGATCGTTTCCTTTGGTGTCAGAAACTTCGAAAATCTGGAAAAAGGACTGGCAGATATGTATCGGGTGCTGAAGCCGGGCGGGAAAACCGTGATATTGGAATTTAGCAAGCCTAGGTCATTTCCAATGAAACAGGCCTACTCTTTCTACTCCAATGCTGTTTTGCCTCAAATTGGTAAAATTGTATCCAAGGACAATTCTGCTTATACTTATCTTCCCGAATCCGTTCAGGCATTCCCGGATGGACAGGATTTTCTGGCAGTCTTAAACAAAGTAGGATTTCACAGCACCGTATGCAAACCGCTCACTTTTGGTATCAGTTCGATTTACGTAGGAGTAAAATAGGGGTAATTACCCTATTTCTGACTTTTTTAACTTTATCGTCCACCAATGCTCAAGGCTTATTTGGCTTGACAAGTACGTCTGGTTCGGATGATAAGCTTTTATCTTATGGGTTTTTCCTTGCAGGTCATACCAGTACCTATCGATTGAAATATGCGGACCGATTTGTGCAAACACCCAATACTGCCGGTCAGAATGTACGTGCTATTTTCCCAAAATATACCCCCGGCTTTTCTTTGGGATTTATAGGAATGCTGCGCTTTCATGACCAAATGCAACTTTTATTCACACCTAAAATCGGGTTTTATGAGTTCAGAACGGAGGTTCAATATTTTTCGGATGACTTGGTGCCGGATATCCCCAACCCAGACGAACCGGTTAGTCCTGCAGTAAATGTCAATACCCTCATCAGTGAATCCACGATGATTGAGTTGCCGCTTTTGCTGAAGTATCGCTCACAGCGATTCAATAATACCCGGATGTATTTTATCGGAGGAGCGAGCTACATGTTCCGCACCAAGACTCAGGACGAGGCAAACTTGGAAGATTTGGTAACTGTGGGGCAGGACTACACTATTGAGTTGGGGATGGGATTTGAGGTGTACTTTCGTTATTTCAAATTTGCCCCTGAGATCCGCTTTTCTCATGGTTTAAACAATCTCTATCAACCCGAAAATACCATTCCTGAAATACGCGATGCCATCTCCAGCATCAAGCGAAAGTCAGTGACGATTTACTTGAATTTTCAATAGTCGGCTTTTCGAAAGTTTTCATTTATCCTAACTTGTCCAAATGGAAAGAAAAATAGCATTAATTACCGGGGCGACCTCCGGAATAGGAAAGGCCTGCGCCTTGATTTTGGCAAAAAACGGCTATGATCTGATCGTGACAGGTAGAAGAACTGATAGATTGGAAGCTTTCATGCAGGAGGTTCCCAAAGGTGTGGAAGTGCTTCCTTTGACTTTTGATGTTCGGGACAAAGAAGCGGTATTTGATTTATTGGGAAATCTCCCGGATCGATGGAAAGGGATCGATGTCCTGATCAATAATGCCGGGAATGCCCATGGAATGGATCCTATTCAGACGGGGAGTACGGATGACTGGGATGCCATGATGGATATTAATGTCAAAGGCTTGCTGTATGTGTCCAAGGCAATCATCCCGGGAATGTGCGAGCGGAAATCCGGGACTATCATCAACATTGGCTCCATCGCTGGTAAGGAAGTCTATCCAAATGGGAATGTCTATTGTGGCTCCAAGCATGCCGTGGATGCCATCACCAAAGGAATGCGGATCGATCTAAATCCATTTGGAATCAAAGTGATAGGTATTCACCCGGGATTGGTGGAGACGGAGTTTTCACTGGTTAGATTTAAGGGAGATGGGGATAGGGCCGAAAAAGTCTATCAGGGTTACGAGCCTCTTTTGGCTGAGGATATCGCAGAAATCGTGGAATTCTGTGTGAATAGACCGGCACATGTGGTTTTGGCTGATATTGTAGTTTTGCCTACCGCACAGGCTTCAGCGACCATGGTCAATAAAAAATCCTGATTAAATGAAATACGCATCACTACTTTTTACAGGGCTGGTTTTTGCCTGCAGCACGCCGAAAAGTGATCAAGAGGTCTTTTCCGAGCAACAACGAGAAAACTTGGAGCCGCTAGTTGAGAAGATCGATGAGCCCGTTTCAGAGTTGGAGCAAAACTTGATCGAACAAGGTCTGGTCAACTTGGAGGAGGTGATCCCCGGAATTCGGGTGGAGCTAAAATATTCCACTGAGGATAACTTTTTTGGTCAGGACGTCTATGGCGATTTGACTAATGCATATCTACAACCGGAAGTAGCTGAGATGCTTAGGCAAGCACAGGAAAAGCTTCAGTCAGAGCATCCCAATCTTGTCCTTCATGTCTATGATGGCGTTCGTCCCCGCTCTGTGCAGCAAATTCTTTGGGATAATTTGGACAAGCCGGACAGTGTCAAACCACTTTATGTCGCTGATCCAAAAGTAGGGAGCTTGCATAATTTTGGGGTGGCGGTAGACCTGACAATCTTTGACACAGAAGCTGATTCTGTATTGGATATGGGTACGGGCTATGATTTCTTCGGTTATGCGGCTTATCCCGATCGGGAGGAGCAAATGCTTCAAGAAGGTGTCATTAACCGAGAGCAGGTCAAAAACCGTGATATTCTCCGAAAAGTCATGACAGAATCCGGATTTTCAGGGATTGGTTCGGAATGGTGGCATTTCAACGCCTATTCCCGAAAGGAAGCAGGAGAGAAATTTAAAATTGTGGAGTGATGCTTAAAACTTTCGATGATCTCCAGATTCCTTATGGGGATTCAGAAAGTCTTTCCTTAAACTTCGGCTCCATTGAACAAGCTGTTCGCCTTTCTGTGCAGAAGGGAATTCGGAATCTGGTTCAAGATTGTAGCTGTTAATTCATCCCTTTTTTAAAGGGGAATTTTGAGTGGGAATGGCTACTTTTGTCCAAAAGGAAAAAAGTAATCCCGTGTATAAAACTCTCCTAAAGCCTTTCTTTTTCACCAAGCCTGCTGAAGAAGCGCATCATTTCACTGTCAATCTCACCCAAAAGACATTCAATTTTCCAGTTTTAGGATCTTTGATTGGAAGTGTTTTCCATTTGGAGGATAAGCGCCTCGAGCGGGAGGTTTTTGGTTTGAAATTCAAAAATCCCGTTGGCTTGGCTGCTGGCTTTGATAAGGATGCCAAGTTGATTGATGAGATGGCTATGCTGGGTTTTGGTTTTATCGAAATCGGTACGCTTACCCCAAAACCACAGGAAGGAAACCCGCAACCTAGGCTATTTCGCTTGCCGGAAGATGAAGCCTTAATCAATCGCATGGGATTCAATAATGGAGGAGTTTTGGATGCCGTGGAAAGGCTGAAGAAGCGAAAATCTGATGTGATCATCGGAGGAAACATCGGCAAAAATAAGGTTACCCCCAATGAAAAAGCGGTAGATGATTACCTCTTTTGCCTAGAGGCACTTCATCCATATGTAGATTATTTTGTGGTCAATGTAAGCTCACCCAATACGCCCAATTTGCGTGATTTGCAGGAAAAGGAACCTTTAAAAGCACTTTTGACGGCAGTCAAGAATACAAATGATGAAAAAGAACAGCCTAAACCAATCCTGCTTAAAATCGCTCCCGATTTGACAGAGGGCCAGTTGGACGATATCATCGAAATAGTGGCAGAAACCAAAATAGATGGGGTGATTGCGACGAATACGACCATCGATCGAAGCGGATTAAAAACAGCTAAAAGTGAAGTGGAAGCCATAGGAGCCGGAGGTCTCAGCGGGAAGGTTCTGAAGAATAGAAGCACAGAAGTCATTCGCTATTTATCCTCCAAGTCTAAATCCGCCTTTCCGATTATCGGTGTGGGAGGAATTTACTCTGCAGAGGATGCCATCGAAAAGCTGGAGGCAGGTGCAAGTTTAGTACAGGTGTATTCAGGCATGATTTATGAAGGACCTAGCCTTATCAAACGCATTAAAAAAGGCTTGATCGGTTATTTTTCAGGTAAAAATTCCAAATCAAATCCTGAAACCGTATCTTCCAATTAGTATTGAAACGCGTCTATGCCCAGCAGTTCTACAAAAACCAATACTTTTCGAAAAAAAGGCGAAAAGCCTAAAAAAGCTAATTCCAGCGCTTCTAAATTGAATTTTTCCTTCGGGAATATCAAAAACTCAAAGTTGGTTCTTGCGCTTGGAATTATCCTCATGTCTTTGGGGATTTTTCTCTTTTTTGCCTTCCTCAGCTATTTGTTGAGCGGTGAAGCTGATCAAAGTTTGGTCATGAATTCTTCGGAAGAATCCACCCGGTCGATTGCCCGAGAATCTCAAAACTGGCTGGGGTGGCTAGGCGCACAGGCAAGTCACTTACTGATCTATCGATGGTTTGGAGTTGCAGCATTTCTATTCCCGCCCTTTCTCTTTATTCTGGGATTTCGATGGGCTTTTAAGATTAGCCTGATTTCCCTGAATCGCTACCTAACTTTTGCCTTATTCTTCACCTTTTGGCTGGGATTGCTGACAGGATATATCGTGATTTTGGTCAAAGGCTACTCCTATTGGAGTTTCCTTTCAGGAGGTTTTGGCTATGAAATGGCCAAGCTTTCGGCAGATTTTCTGAGTTGGGGGACCTTTATTCTGCTTGCTGGTTCTCTGTTGATTTTTGTGATTTTCTTCTTCGATATTGACAAGTTGGATTGGTTCAGCCTGAAAAGCTCCGATCCGGAGGAGTCAATTATTCAGGAGAATGAATTGGTGGAGGAAGATTTAGCGATCAAGCCTCAATCCAAAAATGAAGATCCCTTCGGATTGGAAGAGCATGAGGAAGAAGAAGAAGACTTGATGGATGATGGTTCTTCCTGGACTGTAAAAAATGCAGAGGAAGAAAACACGGATGAACTGCCGGAAGAAGATGATCTATTCGAGATCAATCAGGTAGATCTTTTAGCAGAAAATACAGATCCGAAGCCTGAAAAACCCGTGGAGGAAAAGCAGTTTTCAGTGACCAAAGCTGAAAGCACAGAGAAGACCGCCGAGGAAGTTGAAAACCTGGATCCTTATGATCCAACCTTGGACTTGCCGAAGTATAAGTACCCTTCCCTTGACCTGCTGAATGAGTATGATCTGCAAAAAGTGACTGTCACCAGACAGGAACTGGAAGACAATAAAAACAAGATTGTCGAGACCCTTGAAAACTTTAAAATAGGGATTCAGGAAATCAAAGCGACCATCGGACCGACTGTAACGCTTTATGAAATCGTACCTGAGCCAGGGGTAAAAATTTCCAAAATCAAAAATCTCGAAGACGATATTGCTTTGAGTTTGGCAGCTTTGGGAATCCGAATCATTGCTCCTATTCCAGGAAAAGGCACAATTGGTATTGAGGTGCCTAATAAAAACCGGGAATTAGTGCCGGCAAGGGCAGTTTTAGGCACGGAGAAATTTATGCGATCCGATAAGGATTTGCCTATTGCTCTTGGGAAAACCATTTCCAATGAGGTCTTTGTCGCTGATTTGGCAAAAATGCCTCACTTGCTGATGGCAGGTGCTACGGGACAGGGTAAGTCAGTGGGTCTCAATATGATTTTGGCCTCATTGATTTATAAAAAGCATCCGGCGCAGCTGAAGTTTGTCTTGGTCGATCCGAAAAAGGTAGAGCTTTCCTTATTCAATAAGATCGAGCGGCATTTCTTGGCAAAGCTTCCTGGATCGGAAGAGGCCATCATCACGGATACCAAAAAAGTTATTTACACGCTGAATTCTCTCTGTATCGAGATGGACAATCGATACAATTTGCTCAAAGATGCCGGCGCTCGAAATCTCAAAGAGTACAATGCCAAATTCATCGCCCGCAAGTTGAATCCAGAAAAGGGACACAAATTTATGCCCTACATCGTCTTGGTAATTGATGAATTGGCGGATTTGATGATGACAGCGGGTAAGGAGATCGAAGGACCCATTGCTCGATTGGCACAATTGGCGCGGGCTATTGGTATTCACTTGGTAGTCGCTACGCAAAGACCATCTGTCAATGTGATCACGGGTATCATCAAGGCTAATTTCCCAGCCAGGCTTTCTTTCCGGGTTACTTCCAAAATTGACTCGAGAACCATTCTGGACGGCGGAGGAGCAGATCAGCTGATCGGTATGGGAGATATGTTGCTGTCACAGGGCTCAGAGATGATTCGACTGCAATGTGCATTTTTGGATACACCTGAGGTGGACGCTATTTGCGATTGGATAGGGGAGCAAAATGGCTATCCTGATGCGTACTTGTTGCCTGAGTTTGAAGGTGAAGAGAGCGACAGCGGTATAGGTGAAATTGATTTAGCGGATAGGGATCCACTTTTTGATGATGCAGCGAGGTTGATTGTGCTTCATCAGCAGGGTAGCACTTCACTGATCCAGCGAAAGATGAAGCTTGGGTATAATCGGGCCGGCCGTATCGTTGACCAGCTTGAGGCCGCAGGAATCGTTGGTCCATTTGAAGGCTCCAAGGCTCGGGAAGTTCTTATCCAAGATGAAGCTAGTTTGGAACAGTTATTGAATAGTTTGTAGTCGCCGTACATTCATCCCCATTCGGCTACAGATTATGAAAAAAAATATTCTCTTTCTTAGTTTTTTTTGCCTGATGTTTATTGGTTTTCAGGTGCTTGCGCAAAAGGATCCGAATGCCAAATCGGTCCTAGATGCCATGAGTCAGAAGTTCCAGGCCATGAATGGTTTTACAGCAGAATTTGACTTTACGTATCAGGATGGAAGCGGAAGCTCAGATAGACAAAGCGGGGAAGTGGCCGTCAAAGGTGAGCAATACCGACTGAAGCTTCCTGAGCAAGAAATCTTCAACGATGGAAAGACCGTGTGGACCTTTATTCAGGCGGACGGGTATCGTGAAGTGACCATCAATGACGTCAGTCAGATGGAAGGGGAATTGACCCCGTCCAATATTTATCGGATGTATGAGTCTGGATTTGACTACAAGCTTTTAGCAGAAAAAACCTATCAGGGTAAGAAAGTCCAGGTAGTCGAATTGAACGCTACCAGTGCAGACGCTCCTTTTGCTCAGGTGAAATTGATGATCGATAAGGGGACCAAGGATCTGCTAGGCTGGGAAATGTTTGATGGACAGGGAGGAATGTATTCTTATTCTTTCAAAAACCTGAAGGCCAATGCCGACCTTCCTCCGACCTACTTTGCCTTCGACACCAAGAAATACCCCGGTATCGAGGTGATTGATTTGAGGTAGGTTTTTTAGGTTGGGTGTCCGTTGCTTACTCAAACCAGCCATAGCAGCCGATTTCTTTCCTGGTAACTTCTCTACTTTCTACAATCAAAATCTAATTTTTTGAAGCAAGTTCTAAATGAATTGAGACTCTTGCTTTACTTCCAGATCGGCCCATTGAAGCCAGTTTTGAATAATTTCCAATCCGTATTCTGTCAGCAATGCTTCGGGGTGATATTGAATTCCAAAGATTGGAAGGTAGGTATGCGCTATAGCCATTATTTCGCCCTTTTTTGTTTTTAAAAGAGGAGAAATCGTCTCCGGCAGATCAGTCAATTGCAGGGAATGATACCGGGTGACAGAAAATTCATCAGGAAGTCCGTCCAGACAAGGATGACTTTGGTGTCGAAAAACCATCCTGACTTTTCCGTGGGTTGGCTGATCATTTTTGATAAGTTTGGCTCCAAAAAACTCACCGATAGCCTGATGGCCCAAGCAGACTCCAAGAATGGGTTTCGTCTGATGAAAGGTCTCCAGAATCTGCATCAAATTTCCTGAAGTAGCAGGTCTTCCAGGACCCGGAGATAGAATCAAACCGTCAAAGGGTAAGTCCTGCAAAGACTCCACCGAAACATCATTTCTGACAATTTTTAATTCCTGCCCAGTCTGAAGAATCAGATCAGCCAACATGTGACTGAATGAGTCAAAATTATCAATTAATAGCAGCATCTTTGACCTTCTCCACGAGCTCTTCAAACTTACTTTTGGTGGAATTGACCGAAGGAAAAATCGGTTCCACTGCATCGATTACCGCAGGAGCAAGCGGCTCTACATAGCCAATGAGTTCTGATTCTCTTTCCCACTTTTTGGGTAGGTCTAAGTCAAATTCATTGGTGAACCATAAAAAGAGGCTCAAGAAAAACCCTGCTTTCAGGATGCCGAAAAGTACTCCTCCCATTTTGTCAAAAGAGCCCAAAATGGTTAAATCCATGATTTTTTTCAGAATCCATCCTACGCCATTGATCAATAAAATACTCAGAATGAAAATGATCAAAAAGCCCAATATCGGATAGGCAAGATTGATGGAATCTACATTTTCACCCAGCCATTCTGCAGCGGGCTCCATGAAATAAAAGCCTAAAACGAGGGCTACTACAAAACCGACCAAACCCAGAATACCGAGCAGAAAGCCTTTTTTGTAGCCCTCATAAGCTCCTAGGGCTAGGAGCAAGATAATGACAATATCGACAAGAGATTTGATCTCCAAGTGTTAAGAATTCAATAGTGCTTTTACTTGATCAGCAATAGCCTTGCCATCTGCTTTCCCGGCCAATTCTTTACTGGCCATTCCCATTACTTTGCCCATGTCCTTCATTCCTGAAGCACCGGTTTTGCTGATGATCGCTTGGATGGCGGCTTGGATTTCTTCCGGAGAAAGAGCCTTTGGCAAAAACTCCTGAATCACCGATAGCTCGGCCATCTCTACCTCATGAAGGTCCATTCTTCCCTGTTGCTCATAAATGTCAGCTGAATCTTTTCGCTGCTTTGCTGCCTTTGTCAGCAACTTCATCTCATCTTCTGCAGATATTTCTCCCTTGGCTCCGCCTTTGGTTTCTTCCAAAAGAATCATGGACTTAAGGGCTCTTAAAGCCGTCAACCGACTTTTATTTTTAGCCAGCATGGCAGATTTAATTTCACTTTCTATCTTTTGCTTCAAACTCATCGGTACTCAGTTTATGTTATAACTTTGTTCTAGAGACAAAATTACCCTTTTCGGGCTTTATATGACCAAATTAAGTGTAAATATCAATAAGATCGCAACTCTGCGCAATGCAAGAGGAGCCAATAACCCAAATGTAGTCCAAGTAGCAAAAGATGCCGAGCGCTTTGGGGCTGAGGGGATTACCGTTCACCCCCGCCCAGATGAGCGTCATATCCGCTATCAAGATGTATTGGACCTGTCCGAGGTGGTTACCACGGAGTTCAATATCGAAGGATACCCAGACAAGCGCTATCTGGAATTGGTCAGAAGGGTGAAGCCTGCTCAGGCTACCTTGGTTCCGGATCCGCCGGAAGCGATCACCTCCAATACAGGATGGGATACAATTACTCATCAAAGCATGCTCAAGGATATCGTGGCAGAATTGAAGGAGTCCGGCTGCCGTGTATCGATCTTTATCAATCCAGAGGAAAAATATTTTGAGCCGGCAAAAATTACTGGGACAGATCGGGTAGAACTCTATACAGAGCCCTATGCTGCGTTCTATCATCAAGACAGAGAAAAGGCAGTTGCTCCTTACGTCAAAGTTTCAGAACTAGCCAAAAAATTGGGACTGGGACTAAATGCAGGTCATGATCTGGATTTGTATAATCTCGCGTTTTTGAAGTATAAGATCCCTTATTTGGATGAGGTGTCAATCGGACATGCGCTGGTATGTGATGCCTTGTATTTTGGTCTGGAAAACACCATTCAGATGTATCGAAGAAGGCTGGAGATGCCGGGAGATTGCCTCTGATAAAAAAAGCTAGGCCCAAAATTAGATTTTGGGCTTAGTTTTGCGAAAGCACTCTGAAGTCTTGAAAAAATCCTCTGATCAGTTTTTACTTTTCCTAGGGATCATTCTGATCTCTATTAACCTCCGCACAAGTATTGCCTCTGTCGGTCCATTGATCCCCTTTATTCGAGAGGATTTAGGTATTTCCAATGGTCTCGCAGGCTCCTTGACTACGCTGACTTTGATCACTTTTGCCATATTTTCGATCTTTTCTCCGAAGATTGGTAAGCGGTTGGGCAATGGTCGGGCGATCTTTCTAGGGATTTTGCTTCTTTCCATTGGTGTAGTTGTCCGGGTTTTGGGTGGAGTTGAGATTTTATTTGTTGGGACAGCCCTGACTGGCGTGGGAATAGTCATCGCCAATGTGCTGATGATTCCGTTTTTTAAGGCGCATTTGCCGGAGAAGCTCGGTCTCCTAACTGCAATTCTCTCCACCGGAATGTCTCTCTTTGCTGCAATAGCTTCCGGGATCAGCGTGCCTTTGGCTGTTGATCTGGGTTGGGGCTGGAGAGGATCACTTGCTTTCTGGGTCGTATTTATGCTACTTGCTTTGGCGGTGTGGTTTCCTCAGGCAAAAGCCAAACCCATCAGAAATAAAGGAGAAGGGCAGGTCGGTAAAAATGTATGGAAATCCCGGTTGGCTTGGCAGGTGACGCTTTTTATGGGCGCTCAATCGGTCATGTATTTCACCATGGTGACTTGGCTTCCTGATATGTTGATTTCTAAGGGAATGAGCCCTGTAAAGGCCGGAATTGCGCTTTCCTACATGCAACTCATCTCTTTGATTGGAACCTTTTTCGCTCCATCTTTTCTTATGAAACTTCGGCAGCAGCATATGGTAATTCTTGGAGTATCGCTTGGCTACTTGCTTGGCTATCTTTTGCTTTTTTCATCACAAGAGTGGGTGCTTTTTGTAGCAATGACCATCATTGGCATAGGTAGTGGGGCAAGCCTCAGCATTGCTTATACTTTGATATCGCTTCGAACTGCCGAAGATCAGACTACTTCCAATCTTTCAGGGATGGTACAGTCTGCAGGCTATGTTCTTGCAGCATTGGGTCCCATGCTCTTTGGAATTTCTCTTGATTTGGTGGGGAATTGGGATTTTCTGATTTGGTTTTTGCTTGCCATGACCATTCAATTTTTGTTTTTTGGTTGGAGTGCAGGAAAGGATCAAAAAATCTGAGACAGTTTTAGGACAGCTAAGAAGATTAATTGCCTTAATTTTGCCCTAAAATTAGACCGATATGCAAGAATTTTTCACCGACTTAGGAATCTCTGAAAACCTCTTTAATTACTTCATCATGCCTGCGCTAATTTTCATTGCGCGTGTAGGGGATGTTTCGATTAATACCCTTCGCATCATGTTTATGATGAATGGGAAAAAGAATGTGGCTCCTATTTTAGGTTTTTTTGAAGCGCTTATTTGGCTTTTGGCGATTGGTCAGATTTTTCAAAATATTGATAATCCTGTTTCCTACATAGCCTATGCCGGTGGATTTGGAATGGGAACCTATGTAGGAATGCGTTTTGATGAAAAGCTTGCACTGGGTCGGGTACTCGTGCGGGTCATCACTCCAAAGCCCCTCCCCGAACTGATCGAGTATATGAAAGAGCGAGACTATCGATTTACCAGTGTGGGTGCTGAGGGCAGGTATGGCAAAGTCAACCTTCTTTTCACAGTCATGAAAAGAGACTCCCTGCAGACTTTTGTAGATAAGGTAAAGTCAATTGACGAGAAGGCATTCTACACCATTGAAAGCGTAAAACGGATTTCCGAAGACGATCTGAATGTCATGGAGGATAAGCCTCGCTTCAAAATCTGGCTTGGTAGAAAAGCTCGAATTTAATGCCTAATTCCTGGTTTCAATTTCAGCAATTCCGAGTCAATCAGGACCGCTGTGGAATGAAAGTCTCCACCGATGCGGTGCTTTTGGGTGCGTTGGCGAAGGCAAAGAGCCCCAAACGAATATTGGATATTGGAACTGGAACGGGTGTCATAGCGCTGATGATGGCGCAGCGATTTTCAAATGCAAATATTACGGCAGTAGAATTAGATTCTGATGCTGCCAGTCAGGCGAGCGAGAATTTTGAGGAAAGTGATTTTTCAGCCCGTTTGGAACTGGTCCATGGAAGAGTCCAAGACTATGATTCCACTGGAAAATTTGACTTGGTAGTAAGCAATCCCCCTTATTTTTCCAATCATCTACCTACCTCCAATCTCAAGCGGCAGCGTGCACTTCACACGGATAGCCTATCTTTTCATGACTTGGTAGAGGCTGTGGAAAGAAACTCGTCAGCCGATGGTGAATTTTGGGTAATTCTTCCTCCCAAAGAATCTGCTGTCTTGGAAGAAATGCTTTTCAATATAGGTTTTTATTGCAGTAAGTCAGTTTTAATTCAGCATAATCCAAGGCTTAAATTTCATCGGGTTGTTTCTTCTTTTTCAAAGCATCAAAAGGAAAGGCTGGTAGAAGAAATTGCTTTAAAAAATGAAAAAGGGAGTTTCTCAGAAGCCTATAAAAAATTAATTTCTGGTTTTTTACTCGGTTACTAAATTATAAACCTGCTAAATTCTCACTGTAGCAAATTAGATTTTGAATTCGTAGTTGGATAAAGTATCTATTTCTCTATTTTTGAGATTTAAAAGACTACCACAAATGTTAAAATTTCGGTTCTTGAGCTTAGTTTTTATGCTCATGTTTATTCTTTCTTGTACCGAGGAGGATCCTGAAGTAATTCTTGTTACCACGGAAGAAGTATTATTTGCAAGCGGAGATGAGATCCGCTTATTAGGCCGAGTAATCAGTAATCAAGAACTCTCCCTTGTAGATCATGGCTTTTATGTCTCAGAAGATGCATCATTTTCAAGCCCTGCGATCGTTTCATTAGGAGTAAAAGATGGTCCGGGCAGATTTATAGGTCAATTGGCCGGCTTGAAAGTTGGGAGACCTTACTTTGCAAAAGCATTCATGGACAGAGGAGCTGAGATTGAATTTGGGAATGTTCTGGAGCTTTCAACTTTAGAACCAGCGATTCTCGACTTTTCTCCAAAGTTCGGTGCCGTCGGGGAGGAGATTTTGATAGAAGGAAGGAATTTCGGTGCAGATCCCCGTGTCTTTTTTGGAGGGCAAGAGGCTCAGGTGATTGAAAACACTCTTCAGAGTAGGTTGCGCGTTCGAATTCCTGCTGCAGAAGGAAATCAAATTGTTCCCATCCGGGTAATTGTACAGGATCGTGAAGTATCACTTTCCGAAAGTTTTGAATATCAGATAGGTACTTATGAGAAGATTAGTACATTCCCTGAATCTATCCGGGTCTATGACAATGTTTTCTTCCAGAATGGACCGGGTAGTTTTTTCATTGGCCTAGGTTCCGAGCGGAGATTGGCATTTTTGCCTGGTTTCCAGCAATATGACGTATCCTCATCCACTTGGCAAGAGGTAGCTTTTCCAGGAGCCAGTCGATCCTTTGCCTTTTTCACCGATCATTACATTGGAGGAGGACTTGGTCAATTAGGGTCCAACCCCTTCGTCTATGAGGGAAGTTTTTGGGGCTACGAAGACGGAGTTTTTACCCAATTACCGGATTTACCTTTCTTGAGCAGGGATGCTATTGCATTTGAGCTGGGAGAGGATTTGTATGTTATTGGTAAAAACCCTGACACCACGAAATTTTTCTTCCGCTTCGACAAATCCGAGATGCGCTGGGAGCTTTTACCCACTCCAGAGCAAGAATTCACTCGAAATGACGCTGTGTTTACCTATCAGGGAAATGCACATTTGATTGATTCATTGGACGGTACAATCTGGCGATACAATCCAAATTCAGGTGCTTGGGATGCAATTGGGACATATCCTGGCTCTCTGGGAAATGGAAGAGGAATGGCAAGGGTAATCGGCGATAAGGCCTTCATTGGACTCTTTGAGCGATCAGATCAAGTATTTGAGTTGGATTTGAACAGCTTTAGCTGGAAGCCCAAAAACCCCATGCCGGGTCTCCCTCAGAGTGTCCTGGTTGGGCATTTTGTCAGTGGTGGATCCTTGTATATCATGAGAGTACCCGATATTGCGCTGGCTGGAAACTTCCCAATGGATTTTTATCGATTTGACCCAGAGGGTATTTAAAAGACTATTTATGAAGAAAATTCTACTCACTTTCCTTACCATTTGTCTAGTGACTATCGGGATGGCACAAGAAAAAGCCAAACCGACAGTCATCGGTCGAGATATTGGGCAATTGAAAAATATCAGGATCAATGGTCGAATCATTGATGAAATCACGGGGGAGGCTTTGGTGGGAGCAACCGTCACCATTACTGAGATCAATCAAACCAGAATCACGGATAATAACGGTGAATTTGAATTTAACCTGGACAGAGCCGAGTACACGCTGGAGTTTAGGTATGTAGGATACGAGAGTATTACCTACCCAATCGTAGCAGTTGGTGACGGAAGAATCGCTATGCGGATGATTCAGGAAGACTTCGAATTGGACGATGTGGTCATTTTTGGTAGAGATCCGGAAAAGAATATTCGCTCTACCGATATGGGGGCTGTGACGATGAGTATGAATACCATAAGGGAATTGCCTCCTTTTCTGGGTGAAGTGGATATTATTCGATCCATGGCCACCTTACCCGGTGTATCCCAAGTCGGTGAAGCAGCAGCTGGCCTAAACGTCCGGGGTGGAGGTGCAGATCAAAACCTAATTCAATTTGCAGGTGCTCCGATCTACAATCCAACCCACCTTTTTGGTTTGTTTACCTCTTTCAATCCCGACGTCGTCAATGATGTAACCCTTTACAAATCGGTGATTCCTGCGCGATTTGGTGGTCGTGGATCGTCCATTTTAGATATTCAGCCAAAAGCAGGAAGCATAGACCGCTGGGGAGGAGATTTGATGGTGAGCAACTACTCAGGGAAAATTGGAATCAATGGACCACTGGTCAAGGACAAAGTTTCCATCAAAGGAGGTTTCAGGGGCTCGTATATCAATTGGTTTTTGGGTGCATTGAGTAATCCGGATTTGAATAATTCCCAGGCAAATTTCTATGATGGGAATCTCGTTATTTCTGCTCCAATTTCTGAAAAGCAGGAATTCACCTACAGCTACTATACTTCCTACGATGATTTTGCTTTCGCTTCGGATACCACTATTTCTTGGAAAAATAACTCGCATTCGATCAATTGGAAGGGGAGATTCGGAGATAAGCTAGGTGTACAGGCTTTGGGCTACCTGACCCAATACGATTACAATATTTTCAATCGATCAGGGATCAATGATTTTGATCTCAATTCTGGGATCGAAGATTACGGGGTGAAGCTTTTTGCTACCTATAATTTTTCCGAAACCAATGTGCTGACGGTTGGTGGAGATTTTAAGGATCTGACTATTCAGCCGGGAGAATTGGTGCCTACCAATCAGCAGGAGTCGGGAATTCTGCCACAGAAAGTCCAAGATGAATTTGGTAGAGAAATGGGCGCACACTTCCAGCATGAGTTTGAATTGGGAGAAAAAATTGGGGTTTCCTATGGTTTGCGCTATGACCTGTTCCAGTACTTTGGTCCTCGTACAGTTCGTCAATATGCCCCAAATCAGCCATTGTCTGACGGCAGTGCGATTGGAGAAATTGACTATGCTGAAGGGGATAAAATCATTTCTTATGATGGACTTGGACCCCGAGCTTCGGTTCGCTATTCACTTTCGAAGTATAGCTCGATCAAAGCTGGATACAATAAAATGTACCAGTTCATTCATCTGATCTCCAATACGGCAACCATCGCGCCCACTGATATCTGGAAACTTAGCGATGACTTTCTGAAGCCGCAGATTGTTGATCAATATTCCATCGGTTTTTACAACAACTTCATGGGGAATATTTTCGAGACCTCGATCGAGGTGTATTACAAGGATATTCAGAATGTAGTTGAGTATAAAGATGGGGCCAATCTCATTTTGCAAAATCACCTCGAGACTGAACTTGTTCCGGCACAGGGACGAGCCTTTGGTGTGGAACTTTACGCAAAGAAAAACCTTGGAAGGCTGACGGGATGGATTTCTTATACCTATTCACGAAGCTTGAGACGCGTGATTACCGCATACGAGGAGGAAATAATCAATGACGGAGAGTGGTTTGCTTCCAATTTTGACAAGCCGCATGACGTGACATTGATAGGAAATTACAAGCTAAGCACCAATACTTCCGTATCTGCTACCTTCGGCTACAGTACTGGGAGACCGGTTACTTTTCCGGAGGCGAAGTTTGATTATTCCGGAAATAATTTAGCCTATTTCAATCGCAGAAATGAGCAACGCTTACCTGACTTTCACCGATTGGATATTGCGGTCAATTTCAAACTCAAGGGAAGCGGACGGTTCTTCGAGGACGGGGACTGGACCTTCTCTATTTTGAATTTGTATGGGCGAAAAAACCCATTCTCCCTGTTTTTTGTGGATGAGCAAGGCGCTCCACCACAGGCTAATCGATTGGCAATTTTGGGCGTGCCATTGCCTAGTTTGAGTTATTCAATCAAGTTTTGATGGAAAAGATGTTAAGAAGATTTATATACCTGATTTTTCTCCTGCCAGTGGCATGTATTGATCCTTTTGAGGTAGGACTGGAGACAGGCGAGCAATTGCTTACTGTAGAAGCAGTATTCACTTCTCAGCCAGGCAGGCAGACAGTTCGGTTGACTCGAAGTGATACCTATGGGTCAGTATTTGAAGGATTGATTAGGCCAGTAAGAAGTGCTACAGTGATAGTAAGAGATGATTTGGGGAATGTGGTTTTTTTGGAGGAGGATCAAGACAACCGAGGAACCTATGTGACTACTACTGATTTTGCAACTGTGCCTGGGAGGTCCTATACACTTCAGATTCAGACTGTCGAAGGAAAAGTATATTCGTCCTTTCCAGAAAAAGTTCAAGCTGTCCCTGAGATCAGTAATCTTTCTGTTCAGACCACGACCGTGCCTGTGGAAGGAGAAATCAATCCTCGCTCAGGTGTGCAGTTGGTGGTAGATATCCAAGATCCAGCTGCTGAGAATAATTTCTATTTCTGGAAAAATGGCCCAGCTGTTTATGTGTTGGAAACCCGACCAGATTTATTTACACCCAGGCCTTCGGATGCCAATCCCAGCCGTGAGCCTCAGCCAAAGGATTGTTGTTTTACCTGCTACAGAAGTGAGCAAATTGACAATAGTGGGATTTTCATTGCCAATGATGATAATTTCAATGGGCTTAGCACCAAAATCGTCGCTGGTTTTGTGGAGGACGATGGTTTACGATTTGTCAACACGTACCGGGTTGACCTCCGTCAAATCAGTATCTCCCAGGATGCTTATCGATTCCTTCGTTTGGTCAAGCAGCAGACAGAAATCAGTGGATCAGTGTTCGATCCACCACCAGCAAATATCCGGGGTAACCTAGTGAATTTGGAGGATCCAGAAGAAGTAGTTCTTGGGTACTTCATAGCTGGTGCTGAGACCGTGCGCAGGATTTATATAGATAAAAATGACCTGACTTTTCAGCAGCCAAAAGCGATCATCCCGGATGATTGTAGATTGGTAGAAGGAGCTCAAGAAGATGCTCCTGCGGATTGGAATCCATAAAAACAGAAAGATTTAGTCTTCCAGCAGTTCCTCCTCAAAGCGGATCCCAAATTCTTCTAACTTCTCAAGGATGGGCAGGTAAATTTCGGGCTTAATGGGCATATGCAGACCCTTGAGTTTGATTTTTCCTTCCAAAAATAAATCCACTGCAATGGCAAGCGGCAGGCCTACTGTTTTTGCCATTGCAGTAAGGGAGGCATTTTCTCCCTTTACAACTAGGCTGGAGAGCAATTTTTGATTTTTATCCCCTTTTCGGATTTCAAACTGATGTTGCATGACGATCATGTCTCGATCAGTTTCTTCGAGAGCCCATTCTTTTTCTAAAATCGCCTGTAAAATCTGGGCCGGACTTCCTTGATAAATAGGCAAAGGGTCATGGGAAAAAAGACCAATCCACTGGATTTTTTCAAAAGTCGGGAAATCCATTTCCGGAAAGAAATCGGTGAGTTTTTCTTCTACAGAACGGTCGGTATCAAAGGGCAAAAAGCTATTCAGGAAATCCCGTTTGCTGCTTCCCTGTGGAGGATTGAGCTCGATACTGTCATCGGTCAGACCGAGCTGAACTAAAATATCCCAAGCCTTGCAAAATCCCGTTCGCCTCAGTGTTCCCCGAAGCATGGTTGGGATATTTTCCAATCCGTAGGTTTTGCGATAGCCAAGCGAGTCTCTGTTGGGGTAGCCTTCGTACTCTCCTAATCCTTTGAAGTGGATTGGTTTGATTCGTTTGAAGAGTTGGTGATAGGGAATGTATTTGAGTCGGGACTGTTCGATATAGCGGGACATTCCCTGTCCTGCTAAAACCACATTTCTTGGGTTCCAGGTGAATTTATATTTCCAGGGGTTATCCTCGCATTCGGGGGAAAGTAATCCTCCGGCGTAGGACTTGAATGATAGGATCTCTTCCCCTTTGGTCTTAGCCTCGTCGATGATTTTCATGGCAGACATGTGATCGATGCCAGGGTCCAATCCACATTCGTTCAGAAAGAAAAGCCCTTTTTCTTCAATTTGTGATCTCAAGGCTCTGATCTCCTTGCTTTCATAGGATGCTGAGAAAAAGTGTTTGCCAAGCGCGACACAGTCTTCTGCTATAAGTGGATGCAGGCGAGCCGGAAGCATAGAAATGACCAAGTCTGACTCTTCGATAAGGTCTCTTCGCCTTTCTGCATTGGATATGTCCAAGGCTTCTGCACGGGTATTCGGACGGTTTCGGAGCTTCTTTTCTGCTACACTACTATCCAAATCAGCCAAGATGATCTCGCGGTGTTTTTCTACAGCTTGGGCTACTAAATAGTCAATTAAAAAAGTGGAGGATTTCCCACCTCCCAAAATCAAAATTTGCTTCATATTTCTGGGGTTTCTCAGCTAAAATTGGTCAATAAATACTTCAGGAAAAAAGTAAATGGGAGGAAAATGAAAAACAATTGTGACTGTAAATCGTCTTATTTTTTCCATCTTCGAAAACTATGACTAAGGATAATACAGATTCAATTTTTGAAATCCTTGATATTCAAGATTTAAGCACTGAGGAGCAGTCGCTTTTGCAAACTGCACAAGAGATTTCCGAAAAAGCCTATGCCCCTTATTCCAACTTTCAGGTAGGGGCAGCGGTGATGCTTTCAAATGGTACTGTTCTCAAAAGCAGCAATCAGGAAAACGTCAGCTTTCCTGCGGGAGTCTGTGCGGAGCATTTGGTACTGAGTTATGCAGGGGCAAATTATCCCGAGTCCGCTCCAGAATGTCTCGCGATTGTGGCAAGACGAAAAGGAGAGCAGTCTTGGGCCAATGTGTCCCCTTGTGGTATCTGTCGACAGGTCATCAATGAGGTAGAAAACCGCTTTAAGCATAAAATCAAGATGATTATCTTACGGGAGGATGGCAGGGTTTATTCTATCCCAGGAATATCAGCCTTGTTACCTTTGAAGTTTGATGATCTAAATTCCTGATGATACGATCTACGCATCGCTTTACATACGAGTCCACATATTTTTTGTCCAAAGAACCTGACGAAAAGGTCAAAGATTTATGGATCGTTTTTCATGGTTACGGACAGTTGGCGGAATATTTCCTTCGCAAATTTCAGTTCTTAGCCACCGAAGAAAGGCTATTTCTTGCTCCGGAAGCCACTAATTATTCCTATCTCAAAGACTTTAAAGGTAGGGTCGGTGCAAATTGGATGACCCGTCATGAACGTGAGCTTGCCATAGCCAATAATCATCGCTACTTGGACGGTCTAGTCGAAGGGATTTTAGAGTCTTTTGAACAAAAGCCTAGAATCCATGTACTCGGATTTTCTCAGGGAGCCGCCACTGCTACTCGATGGGCTTCCCAATGGAAAGGGAGCTTGGATACATTGCTGCTTTGGGCTGGAGGATTTGCGGAGGATATGGCCTTGGATATTGCCAGGGATAAATTTGAGGAAACTACGATTTTTTCAGTGTTAGGTTCTCAGGATCAATTGATTACTGAGGAGAGTTTAGCTCGTCAAAAGATCTTGATTCAAGGTTTGAACAGAGACGTTGAGCAACTTGAATTTCAAGGTGGGCATGAGCTGGATTCGGAGCTTTTAAGAAAAATTGTAGAAAAGGCTTGATAGCTCAGAATTTGGTCTTTCTTTTGTGTGAAAAAAACAATTGGTACAAAAACCGACTTTCATTATTTTTCCAGAAATAATTAAAAACCAATGCTTTCGCTTACTGATCAAGAGGTAGACCGGATTACTACCCAACTCCTAAAAGGAATGGTGTGCTTTTTCCAAATCGATAAAAGGAAAATCCACCACATGCCGGACGATGAAGATTATTTCAACTATGACTTGACTCCCGATGAGGAGGATATCTTAGATGAAATCGATGCCAATCCTGATAATTACGCTGAATTTACCAAAATGGAAATTCCTCAGGAGCATCAAATGATGCAGGATTTTATTGATCGGTATGTCAAGGAGCGAAACCTCGCAGAGGATCTTGTAAATGCACTGACTAAGCCGAAGTCGCTCACAGCTTATAAGTTCTTGATCGATGAGTCTAAATACAAAAATCAGTGGCATGAGCATCGCCAACTGAAATATAAAGATTGGGTTCGGGAGCAAGTGGATAGTTTCAACTATGCAGAGGACTGATTTCCATTTCAAAGGCTTAGCGATGCTAGGCCTTTTTTTCTTGCCATTATTTTTCACCCATCTCTCAGCGCAGACCCTTTTTGAGCTAATTTCCTCCTCCAAGGCTTATCCGGTTTCCCATCGTGGAATCAGTGAAGAGCAGCCCGTGGAGAATTCTCTGATAGGGATAGAAAAGGTCCTGCTTTCTGGTATTGACTTTTTCGAAGTCGATGTGAGAAAAAACGCTGATGAGGAATTATACCTCCTTCATGATGAAACGCTAGATAGAACTACTTCTGGTCTCGGCCGATTGGATAGCAAGTCCAATGGTGATTTGGCAGGAGTTCAGCTAAAAATAACTGGCGAGCCTATTCCCACATTTCAAAGCTTTTTGGATTTTGCTAGAAATGACTCGCTATGGATTATGTTGGATGTGAAGGAGCCAATTCTTGATGAGGTACTATCCCAAACCAAGGCAGCGGGATTAGATTCTCGAAGTTTGATTTTGACTTTTGATAGAAAAAGAGCTCAAGAGGCTTTGGGAATTGAGGGTGACTTTCTCATTTCTGTATTAGTAACCAGGATGGAGGACCTTCACTTCTACCAGGAATTATTCAGATCAAGAAGATTTTTAGCTTATGTTCCCAAAGATGCTGAAATAAGCTTATTTCAAGCTGTTGCTGGCGAGGGGGTTCCTATTCTGACTGATGTGATGGGGGAAGTAGATCGAAAAGCTATTGAGGATGAAGGGGAGAGTTACCGTGATTTTTTAAAAGAAAGGAAGATCAATCTCTTGGTCAGTGACAATCCATTGTTGCTTCAGAAAAGTGTTCGGTAAAATTTGGGCTTTTATTTTCGAGCAATTCTATTTATTTTAATTTGGCTTTTATTCCAAACAAAATTTCATGTACATGGAAAATAAGACTTTCGCCGAGATGACTGATGAAGAATTATTGCTTGAGAAAAAGAAGCAGAAAAACTCGAAGATTTTTCATGCAGTTGCAATTGGATTTCTTGCGGGAACCCTGATTTTTGGAATGGGGGGTTGGTTAATGTCTCCAGAAAAACGAATTGGTTTTCTGATTCCTATGCTGATTCCAGTAGTTTTTATTTATAAGATTTTAAAAGGTCCAAAAAATGACAATGGGTTGGAGGAAGTTTTAAAGCAACGAGGTTTAAGCTGAGCTTTCCAAATATAGAATTGATCTAATTGACCATTTAAGCTGAGGGTCTTTTTGATTTTATTTGATCATTTAGGGTGAAAGCCAGTTGACTTGGTTTTAACCATATTAATAATACTTCAAACTGATTTTTTCTTAAATAGATGATCATGGAAGACCATCAAATTACTATTCGAAATGAACTCAAGGCTGGTGATTTAGGTCAAGTTGCTGCTTTGCATGGTCGAATTTACTTCGAAGAGCATGGTTTTGAGATGGGCTTCGAGGCATACGTCATGGAAAGCCTGTTGGAGTTTTACCGGCAATATGACCCAGCTAGGGACAAGGTGTGGGTGGTAGAGGCTGATGGAGGGATGGTTGGTTTTTTATTGCTAATGCATAGGCAGGACGAGCAGGCCCAACTTCGGTATTTTATCCTAGAAAAGAAATACAGAGGAATGGGTATAGGCAAAAAACTGATGCAGGAGTGGATAGATTTTTATAAAGAAAAAGGTTACAAAGGTGCGTTTTTGTACACCACATCTGGACTTGACCCGGCAGTCAGTCTTTATGAGCGATTCGGTTTCAAAAAGGTCAGCCAAATCAAATCGAGGAATTTTGGTGTACCACTTTTGGAAATGCTCTATCAATTGAAGATGGAGAAGGCATAAAAAAACACCTCCAATTTAGAGGTGCATTTTTCTTATTACCCAATCTATGTTTTTTTAAAAGCTGTATCGTGCACTCAAGAGTGCTATCCGGGTTTCTCTTTTGGAGTAGAAGTCTTGGTTGAAAGTATTGGTACGTGCAAATCCAGCCCATCTTCTGGTGTCGAAAATATCTCTAACACTTAATGTGACAGAACCGCGGTTGCCTGCAAAACCTTTTTGGACACTGGCATCCACAAAATATTGAGAGAGGTCTCTACCCTGGGCTTCGATCTCTGGAGATTCATAATTGGCTACCAATTGGAAATTGATTCCATAGGGAAGTTTGAAGTCTTGGGTAAGCTTCGTATTCCAAGAGAATCCTGAATTGGTAAATTCTTCACCGATATTCGAACCATCCACCGAAATCTGGAAGATGGTTACGCCACCATTTAGCGAGTACCATTCGTTGATTTCTCCTACTCCGACAAATTCGACTCCGTATGAAGTGGAGGAAAGTAGGTTGTCCGGCTGAGAATAGGAAATTCCGTCTTCAATTATAGTGACATAGTCCAGTTGTCCGTCGGTATGGCGGTAGAAGATATTTGTAGCAAAGCTTGACTTATCAAAATTCGCCAAATGCCCAAGTTCGAAAGAGTCAATCATCTCCGGCTGTAAGTTGGGATTACCTCTTCGTACATTCAGTGAATCTGTAATATCTGGGAAGGGGTTCAACCTCCAAGCAGTGGGCCGGTCAATTCGGCGACTATAGGTGAATTTTAATGAATGATTATCATTCAAGTTGTACATAGTCTGCACACTTGGAAAGAGGTTAAAATACCTTTGCTGGTTTTCTTCCTCTGTATTTGCCAAATAGGTATCTACTATGGTTGCCTCACCTCTTAATCCTAAAGAATATTCAAATTTTTTCCCAGCATTGGCATAAATGAAATAAGCCGCGTGAATCTGATCATTATAAATAAAGCGGTTGCTGATGGCAGGGTCTTCCACAAATTCTTGGCTCTGCTCATCTAGACGCTCATACCGGTAGTCATTGTCAAATTCCCGAATGTTGGATTTCAGACCAGCTTCTATTTTTCTTTTTTCATCCAAAGGCTTGATGTAATCAACCTGAAAAATAGAAATGTTTCTTACCTCATCTGTAACAGCCCTTTCCTGACCATTCAAATTTGATGGATCAGGATTCAGCGTATTTCTGAAAATATCAATGTTTTGGGTTTTGAACTGATTTCTGTAGGAATGACTGGCCAATGCCCGGAGGCTATGTCCTTTGTCAGCGAATGAATGCTCAAATATCAAGGCGTTATCAATTCCTTCATCCGATTCATTTTCATTGTTTCTTCGGACGTAGTCAAACTCAAACAATTCGCCGTTTTCCAATCTTTCCAGCTCTGCAAAAAGGGTGTTGGTCTGATAATCCATTCCATATTGATACACACCTTCATAGCTCAAAACGTTATTTCCAAAGTAATAATCAGCACCGGCATTTAGATTATGTCCCGTTCTTCTGGAAGAATTTCGTGTGTTTTGCTCGAGCGTTTCGTTAGTTTCGAATATTTCGCGAGTAGAAGATCGATCACCTACGTCTCGCCAATCTCGATAATTATACCCTCCAAACACATTGAAACGCTTTCCTCTGTGATTCAGACTTCCTCCAATATTACTTCTACCCCGAGTACCGTAAGTACCTTCTACATTTCCGTGAGTACCGAAGTCTTGTCCTTTTTTCAAGATAATGTCGATCACACCACCTTCAGCTTCCGCATCAAAGCGAGCGTTTGGGTTATTGATGATCTTAATTTCTTCAATGGCAGAGGCAGGAAGTTGATCCAAGTTTTGTGTGAGGGAGGAGTTTCTACCATTGATCAGGATATTGGTGCCCGAACTACCTCTTAGCGATATGCTTCCATCCTCAGATACAGTGATAGATGGGGTATTTCTTAGGATGTCTAAAAGCGTACCACCAGTATTTGCCAAGTTATTGTCTGGAGTAACGGTGATGCCTTCCATAGTGGATCGAACGGGCATTTTGGTTGTTTGGACGACGACTTCCTCCAAGGCTTGTCCTTCGCTTTTCATGGATAGTTCTCCAAGGTCTTTGGAAGTGCTCAGATCGATATCAGAAACGATCAAATCCTCAAATCCTAAGAAAAAAGCTTTGAAGGTGTACTTTCCTTTTGGAGCGCGGAGGGAAAATTCTCCATTTTCGTCAGTGTCTGAGAATACTGTAGGGCTGGCATCTTCTATCGATTGAAATAAAGCAACCTGAACAAATCCGAGTGGCTCGCCGCTTTGATCATCGATTATAGTCCCTGAGAGGGTGTTTTCCTGCCCAAAAATTGGAATTGATACAAAAAGCCCCAGAAAAATACTGAGGTAAAAAGATTTAATTGTGGCGTACATTGTTGGTTTGGTTTAAGTCTTCGCTACAAGAATACAATATGATTTTGTAGAGAATTTGAAGCGATTACTTAAACAAAATAGAAATCACGTGCAAATTGTTTTCAATTCGGTAGGTAGGTCTAAAGCCGTAGGTTTTACAGATTTGCTTGACAATAGCCAAACCCAAACCAATTGAATCAGAGCGGTTTTCGGCTCTTTTAAAGCGCTCAAAAAAGATTTCTGGATCAAAGTCAGGGAGTTTTCCAGTATTTTCTATTCGTATGGAGTATTCATTGAGTTCTACCTGAATTTTTCCGCCTAATTGATTATGCTTGATCGCATTGTTTACCAAATTCTGAAGCAGGACTTCGGCTACAAAGGGATGAATTTTCACAAAAGCTTCCTCTTTGATTTGGGTTTTGAGATTTAGATCTTTCATTTCGATCAACTCCTCCATACTTTCAATTACTCGAAAGAGAACTGGACTCAAATTGATCGTCTCCGGTGCTTCAAACTCTTCATTCTCCAACTTGGCAAGCATGGATAGAGATCGTACGATTTTGTTGATCTTTTCATTGCTTTGATAGATGGACTGAATCATGGCAGCTTGATTTTCGCTGATATCCTCATTCATCATATGCTCGAGTTTTCCGCGGATGATCGCCGAAGGGGTCTGGATCTCATGCGAAAGATTCTCAGAAAACTCCTTCATTTGGCGGTAATCTTTTAGGAGTTTCAGAGACATTCGAGAGAGAAAACTATTCAGTTTGTTAAATTCAGAGATTGCATACTGATCGAATTCCAGGGGTTTATTTTGCTGAAAATTAAAGCCACGTATTTTGGACAGGGTTCTATGAAAGGGTCTAAGAATTCTCTTTGATCCAATTCTTACAAAAAAGCCAAGAATCACCAGCTGAATCAAGAAAATCGAGGCCATTGTGATGACGACTGTTTCGGTGATATCCTCGCTTTCAATCACCACATTATAATAGGATATCCGGTAATGTTTGTCCTCAGTTTTGAAAGATTTACTAGCCTTGAGTTGTTTTTCATGGCGGTTCATCGGGTCATGATAAGCGACTGTATCTCGAAGCGAGAGTTCTTCGATGGGAAGGTTGAAAGGGATTTCTTTTATTTCGAGCTTATCATAATTCAATCTATCTGGTGGTACTCCTGCTTTTACTCTCTGGGCATAGGCCTCAATCTGACGGTCTAGTTCGCGTCCGAGTTCAAAGTCAATTTCGGAATCGAGTTTTTTATAGATCAAAAATCCACCGATCAGCAGACCGACCATTGTGATCAAGATATACCAAGCGGTGAGAAGGTTTAGTAGTCTCATTTTGCGTTCGCGTCAAATTTATAGCCTATGCCATAGACTGTTTTGATGTAGTCCTTTCCACCTGCCTTCTCGATCTTCTTTCGAAGATTTTTTACATGTTGGTAGACAAAATCAAAGTTGGCCAAGTCATCGGTGTAGTCTCCCCAAAGATGCTGGGCGATGGCTTCCTTACCGATGACTCGATTTTTGTTGGTCAGGAAAAAGAGGAGTAGGTCATACTCTTTTTTGGTCAGATCCAGGACACTTTGATTCACTTTTGCCTCCAGAAGTTTGGTGTCCAGATTGATTTCATTGAAAATGATTTGATCCGAGCCGTCCAATTTGCTTCTGCGGTAAATGGCCCGAAGCCGGGCAAGTAATTCCGAAAGATGAAATGGCTTTGGCAAGTAATCATCTGCACCCAAATCCAAACCTCTAAGCCGATCATCAAGGGCATTTTTGGCAGAAATAATCAAAACATTTGCAGAGATTTGATTGGATTTGATGAAGCTTAGGATGTCCAGTCCATTTCCATCAGGAAGCATGAGATCCAGCAGGATGCAATCATATTGGAAAGCCAAAAGCTTGTCCTGCGCCTCGAAAAGGTTCTTGGCTGTTTCGCAGCGGATATTCTCCTGCTCAAGGTAGTTGACCATATTTAGGGTCAGATCTTCATTGTCCTCGATAATAAGTACCTTCATAAGGCTTTACTTTTGGGGCGGGTTTTGGGTGAAAGTCTTGAAATTTACAGCTAGGCTTTGAAGCAATTTTGAAGTAATCAAATTAGCCTTTTTTTATTTCTATTCAGGATTCTTCTACTTTTCTCCATGTCCCTATCGGATATTTTTCTAATTTTGACCCAATTTGGACTTAAGTAAAATTTTCTTCTCAACCCACCTTTCAAATGCCTAAAGACAGTAGCATCAAGCACATTCTTATCATCGGTTCTGGCCCTATCGTCATTGGTCAGGCTTGCGAATTTGATTATTCCGGTTCGCAGGCTGCAAGATCACTGCGGGAAGAGGGTATCATTGTCACCTTGATCAACTCCAATCCGGCTACGATCATGACAGACCCAGTTACCGCAGATAATGTATACCTGCTACCTCTGGAGAAAAAATCCATTCGAAAAATACTGACTGACCACCCGGATATCGATGCTGTACTGCCGACCATGGGTGGTCAAACTGCATTAAATCTAGCGATCGACTGTGATAAGGCTGGAATCTGGAAGCATCACGGAGTAAAAATGATCGGGGTGGATATCGACGCAATCGATACTGCCGAAAATCGGGAGAAATTCAAGGCGCTGATGGAGAAAATCGGGGTAGGTGTCTGTAAAGGTGCTACTGCCACTTCCTTTCTTCAAGGAAAAGAAATCGCTCAAGAGATCGGTTTTCCGCTGATCATTCGTGCCTCCTATACGCTTGGGGGTGCTGGAGGTGCTTTCGTGGAGACCAAAGAGGAATTTGAAAAAGCGCTTTCTGCGGGACTACAAGCATCACCGGTTCATGAAGTCTTGATCGAACAAAGTATTTTGGGCTGGAAGGAGTATGAGTTGGAGGTAATGCGCGATAATATCGGGAACATGATCGTGATCTGTTCCATTGAGAATTTTGACCCGATGGGAGTGCACACTGGAGACTCTATCACCGTAGCACCCGCTATGACCTTGCCGGATACGGTCTACCAGCGAATGCGAAACTATGCCATCACGATGATGAATTCCATCGGGAACTTTGCAGGAGGATGTAATGTGCAGTTTGCCGTCAGCCCTGACAATCAGGAAATCATCGGTATCGAGATCAATCCTCGGGTTTCCAGATCTTCGGCCTTGGCTTCTAAGGCAACTGGATACCCAATTGCTAAAGTAGCTGCCAAGTTGGCAATCGGCTATAATCTGGATGAGCTTTCGAACTCCATTACTGGAACCACTTCAGCTTATTTCGAGCCTTCGATTGATTATGTGATCGTGAAGATTCCTCGTTGGAACTTCGATAAATTCAAAGGCTCTGACCGTCGACTAGGACTGTCCATGAAAGCTGTGGGCGAGGTCATGGGGATTGGAAGGAATTTCCAAGAAGCCTTGCAAAAAGCCTGTCAGTCTCTAGAGATCAAGCGAAACGGATTGGGTGCAGATGGAAAAGAGCTTCGGGATCAAGAAAAGATACTCTATTCCCTAGCTAACCCTAGCTGGAATAGACTTTTTCACGTTTATGATGCCTTCAAGCTTGGTATTTCCTTCCGTACCATTCAAGATCTTACCAAAATCGATAAGTGGTTCCTGAAGCAAATCGAGGAATTGATCCACCTTGAAGCTGAAATTGATAAATATACCATAGATACAATTCCTCACGAGGTAATGGATATGGCTAAGAAAAAGGGGTATGCAGATCGTCAGATTGCTCACCTACTTGGCTGCTTAGAAAGCGAGGTTTTCAACAAGCGCTACACAGAAATGGGAATCAAGCGAGTGTACAAGCTTGTGGACACCTGTGCGGCTGAGTTTGAAGCTCAGACTCCATATTATTACTCTTCCTTTGGGGAAGAGAATGAGTCCATCCGTACTGACAAAAAGAAAGTGGTTGTTCTAGGTTCAGGACCGAATCGGGTAGGACAGGGGATAGAATTTGATTATTCCTGTGTGCATGGTGTCCTTGCAGCCAAAGAGTGCGGATACGAAACCATCATGATCAATTGTAACCCAGAGACGGTTTCTACGGATTTTGATGTGGCGGATAAGCTTTACTTTGAGCCGGTATTCTGGGAGCATATTTATGAGATTATCCTTCATGAAAAGCCTGAAGGAGTGATCGTACAGCTCGGTGGTCAAACTGCCCTGAAGCTTGCAGAGAAGCTAGATAAATACGGGATTAAGATCATTGGTACCAGTTATGAGGCCTTGGACTTGGCAGAAGACAGAGGTTTATTTTCCACGCTCCTGAAAGATAATAATGTACCTTATCCAGAGTTTGGTACGATTCACAATACTGATGAGGCGCTTGAGCTTTGCAAGACCATCGGCTTCCCGCTGTTAGTGAGACCTAGCTATGTGCTTGGAGGACAGGGGATGAAAATTGTGATCAATGAGAAAGAACTGGAAGAGCATGTGGTAAACGTGCTGAAGGATATTCCAAACAATGAGATTTTGTTGGACCACTTCTTGGAAGGTGCGATTGAGGCAGAAGCCGACGCGATCTGTGACGGGGAGAATGTCTATATCATAGGAATCATGCAGCACATCGAGCCTGCCGGTATCCACTCCGGAGATTCCTATGCCGTATTACCTCCCTACAACTTGGGAGATTTAGTCATCCGGCAGATCGAAACTTACACCGAGCGAATTGCGCTAGCACTGAAGACACAAGGTTTGATCAATATTCAGTTTGCCATCAAAAATGACAAGGTTTATGTGATCGAGGCCAACCCTAGAGCTTCGCGGACCGTTCCTTTTATTTGCAAAGCCTATCAGGAACCTTATGTCAATTATGCCACAAAGGTGATGCTTGGAGAGAAAAAAGTCAGTGACTTTGAATTCAAACCGGTCAAAAAGGGTTATGCTATCAAGGAGCCTGTCTTCTCCTTCCACAAATTCCCGAATGTGAATAAGGAGCTTGGGCCTGAAATGAAGTCCACCGGTGAGGCAATCTATTTTATTGACGATTTGATGGACGATTACTTCTTGAAAATCTACTCAGAGCGAAACCTGTATTTGAGTAGATAATTTCGAATCAAAAAAAGCTTTAATGGGAGGTTTATTAAAATTTATCATAATTCTTTTGGGTGTCGGATGGTTGCTTGGGCAGCTTATCCGATACTTTCTTCGTACCAAGTTGGCAAAATTTGCTCAGCAGGTAAGCGAGATGGAAAAAGAGCAGCGTAGAGCACAACAGGCTGCTTCCAGATCAAATGAGGGGGTGAATGTGGATTATATCCCTAAAAATCACCAAAAGAAACGCCAGAAAGATATTGAAGGCGGAGAATATGTAGACTATGAAGAAGTGAAGGAGTGATTACATTCCTTCACTTTTTTTCTTGCACCAAAAAACCTTATAGCCTTTCATGGTTTTTGTCGCAATTAAAAAATCATCCCCTCCATCTTTAAGCCCCATTTTCTTTTTTAAGGAGTCGGCACCCAGGACATAGTTTCTGGTGATGATATTCACTTTTCCGCTAGGGAAGAGCTTTTTGATTTCCTGCTTCTTCAGATTTACTTCTTGGATCACTTCAAAGGTTCTCCCAGGAATATCTTCAGGGACTTTGTTTCCTGTATATAAATGGCTGTTTTTTTCCAGCTTTTTTAACCCGAATCGCTCTCCAAAAAGATTGAAGGCTCCTGATTTTAAGATTCCGCTAAGGGGTTCAATCAAGTACCTTTCCGGTTCTGAGTAGTTAGCATCAGCCTGTTCTTCTTCTTCTCTGTCAAAGCTAAATTGTTGGAATTCTCTACCCAAATCCACCACTTTTATAGATTGCCGATTGGAAATCGATCCTTTTTTCCAATGGAGCAAAAGCTCTTTTACCTCGTTCTTGACAGAAATGATTGTGACTTTTTGGATGTCCGGGAGCTCTTTCCATGCCTGGGAAATATCCAGCATGGGAGAGGCTTTGATTAGAATCTGTTCAGATTTGGAAGTTAAGAGGGGCCAATTGTTTACTACATCGGGCTCGCAGTCCTGCAGTTTGTAAAGCTTTTGATTACCGGAGCCTCTTCTGGCAGGGTCGGCATAGATTAGGTCAAATTGGATAGCTGTTTTTTTTAAAAACTCTAAGCCATCGCCTTCTACAAAGTCAAACTTTCCTCCTAAACCCTCCAAGCCTTCCGAATTCTTGGATAGCTCCAATTGCTCAAGATTATACTTCGATATCCTGAAAAGTTCAGCCTGCCTTTCGCAGTAGACCCCTTTTTCAAAGCCTTGGCTTAGATAGAAAAAATCCACGGCCAAACCCCCGGTGAGGTCAATCATGGTTTTTCCTTCGAGTCCTTCTGCCTTGAACTTGGCAGTTTCTTCACTAGAGCTCTGCTCCAAAGCCAAAGAGGCAGGAAAGAGTAAACTTGGGTTGTTTGACCAGCTTGGGAGTTTTTTAGATGCCTTTTGTCGGGCTGAAATCTGATGCACAGCCATTTTCAAGTCAAAAGGAACTTTGCCCTGATACTTAAAAAGCAAAAGTGCAGGATCGACTTGGAGATGATCCTGCACAAATTTTTTGAATTCAGCGCTATTTGCTTCGCTGATATCCATTAGACCAGTTTATTTGCCAGCAAGTACTCTGCGATTTGTACAGCGTTGGTAGCTGCTCCTTTTCGCAGATTGTCTGCAACGATCCACATATTCAGCGTATTGGCTTGAGACTCATCTCTGCGAAGTCTTCCTACAAATACCTCATCCTTCTTGTGGGCATGAATTGGCATGGGATAAAGCAATTTTTCCGGATCATCCTGTACGATGACTCCCGGGGTTTTGGTAAGTAGGTCACGGACCTCAGCCAAGTCAAAATCTGTCTTAAACTCTACATTTACCGATTCAGAATGACCACCCATGGTAGGGATACGTACTGTAGTGGCTGTAACAGCAATACTATCGTCAGAGAAAATTTTCTTTGTCTCATTGATCATTTTCATCTCTTCCTTGGTGTAGCCGTTAGGCTGGAACACATCGATGTGTGGAAGGACGTTCATGTCAATTTTATAAGGATAAACCATTTCAGGCTCTTCTCCTGCTCGTTCAGCCATCATCTGATCTACCGCAGCTTTTCCGGTACCTGTGACAGATTGATAGGTAGAGACTACCACTCGCTTGATTCCATATCGCTGACGTAAAGGTTCCAAAGCCAAGACCATCTGAATCGTAGAGCAATTGGGGTTGGCGATGATTTTGTCTTCTTTGCTCAGCTCCTTGGCATTGATCTCCGGTACAACCAGTTTTTTGCTTGGATCCATACGCCAAGCGGAGGAATTGTCTACCACAGTAGTACCTGCCTCAGCGAATTTGGGAGCCCATTCTAAAGAGGTGCTTCCACCCGCAGAAAAAATAGCGATCTCAGGTTTGGCTGCTACTGCATCGGCCAAGCCAATAACTGTATGGGTTTTTCCCTTGTAATCGATTTGTTTTCCCACAGAGCGCTCAGAAGCGACTAGTAGTAATTCATCATATGGAAAATTGTGCTCGTCTAGCACTTCTAGAATTTCAGAGCCTACCAGACCGGTTGCTCCTACCACTGCTAATTTCATTTGTTATAATTTGTCTTTAAGCGGTCACATGGAATCCCTGCCTGCGAAAGGTAGGCTCGATTTCATGATGGTTTAAATAGGTTAATGTATCGGTTTGCAAAAGTAATAGCTATGTATTCATTTTCAGGTTTATCCTGAGAATTATTGACTTACTCAAATACTTTTTATCAAATTCGGATCCCTGCCGCACCGACAGTTCTCAAGTAAGGAGACTTTTAAATCCTTCCACTGATACCTCATGCTATTTCCTTGAAAGAAATTCACTAGTCATCAAATTCACCTTCTCTTCTCCAGCCATAAGGGTTGGAATCCGCAGTGGTAATTTGGGAGTCTACTTTCCCTGTTTGAGGATCCTCCGTAAAAAACATAGCTGAAGATTCCCATCTCAGCAAGTTTACTTCGGCCTTTAGTTTTTCTTCATCGCCGTCAAAAAACCTATTTAGTAAGTCATCCCTGCCGGCGCATTGGGCATATTTTGTCTCACCGTTTTTGTAATGTATCTGATATTCTCTCATAAGCTCTTTTCATAAAAAACTGACCCTTTCTGGTTTTGTTACGAAACAAGCTCAACCTGACCGATTAACTATTGGGGAACGAGCCTGGACCTTGGAGGATTTTTATTCGGGTGAGATTAAAATTATTCTTGTAGATTTAGTAAATTAGTTTACAGGTGCTAGTCTAATAGGTTTATGATCAGATTTTTAGGCAGACTTTTTCTTTTAATACTGTTTCTGTCTCAGATAGGTGCTCTGAAAGCAGCGAATCAAAAGGAGGATTTTGAACAGGATTTTAGAATTGTAAATGATCCCGATGAATTTATTCCAGGTTGGCGCGGCAATGAGTTGAGAGAAAACTCTTCACGAATTTTTCAATCTAATTCCTCCGGAAAGGAGGGAAGTCGGTGTTTGGCGGTTCAGCCTATTTCTACCTTCGATGGAGAATTAACTGTTCGGCTTTCTCCTGCTGATTTTGAGAATCCTGCTATACAATTCTGGGCACGATCGATCCGCAATGGAAGTGGTAGCCGACCCGCATTGGTTTTTTATGAGTTTGTGGAAAGTTTAGACTCAGGTTTTTCCGAAATGGTACAAATCGGAGACAATTCGGAATTTGCGAATGAGGATCAGATTTTTCGCCAGTTTAAAATTGAGTTACCCGACTCACTCCTCGGCTTAGAGGAAATCTTTTTTCGGTTGAAAATCGAATATGGTCCAGGGTCAGGAAGTGCGGCTCGTTGGCTTTTGGATGATTTTGAATTTGGAGATTTTGTGAAGGATTTGCAGCCCCCGACTTTGGAATCGGTAAGAGGTTTTGGGCCTATGACAGTAGAATTAGGCTTTTCTGAAGCCTTGGATGCTATTTTCTCTCAGATCCAACTCAATTACTCGCTAGATGACAAGGAGCCAATCAATGCAAGTTTGGCTTTTGATTCCTTGGTTTATCTGGATTTTGAAGAGCCATTAATATCGGGTCAAAGCTATGTTCTCACAATTCGTCAAATTCCTGATTTGGCGGGAAATTTTTTGAGGGATACGACCCTTACTTTTCGCTTCGAAGATCCAACAGTTATCGGATTTAAGGATTTGGTAATAAATGAAATCATGCCGGCTCCTCGGGATGGAAATGACTTGCCCAATGTGGAATATGTCGAGCTTCTTAATTTGGGTGACAAGGATATCAGGCTTGGAGGAATGAGTTTTCGGAATTCCAGAAGCGAATCTACTTTAGAAGATTTTTGGATGGAATCAGGGGGTTATTTGATCTTGGCTCCTGCTAGTCAGGCTGTCTTACTGAGTGAATATGGAAATGTCCTTGCGGTTGAACCTTGGCCCACCTTGCTTAATTCAGGGGATAAAATTAGTCTTCTCACTCAAAATGGAGAGTTAATAGATCAAATCAGCTATTCCACGGCAACTTGGGGAGATTCAGAGCTTAGCGGTGGAGGTTACAGTTTGGAAGTTGTTAATCCTAATCTGCTTTGTGAGCAAAGCGAATTTCTCAAACCCTCTGAATCTCCAGCCCGAGGTACTCCCGGAACAGAAAACTCTGTCTTTGATCTTACTCCCGATACCTTCGCTCCTGAGTTTATAAGCTACTCCTTCACTGATTCCCTAAGCTTGGTATTAGCTTTTTCAGAGCCTATCCAATCAACTTTGACTATTCAGGACTTCCAAATTGAACCCAATTTGCCGCTCGATTCAGTAGGAGTAGTAGGAAATCAGATTCTTTTATTTTTCTCAGAGACTATAGCTGACAATCAATCCTATCAATTAAGATTGGACGGGGTTGCCGATTGTAGTGGAAATCAATTGGAAGAGACTGGAATTGAAATCATCCGACCACGAACTGCAAAAATTGGCGAAGTCTTTCTTAATGAGCTGCTTTTTGACCCGCGCAGTGGAGGCCCTAAGTTCGTGGAGCTTTATAATCCGACTGAAGACTATCTGGAAATTGGGAAATGGAAATTGGCCAACTTGGATGATTTGGGACAGGTTGACCAAGTCCGGACGCTCTCTGAAGAGAGCTTGGTGATCTCTCCGGATTCCCTTTTGGCCATCAGTACAGATTCCGAGCGACTCAAAATGGACTATCCCAAGTCTGCAAATGGAGGATTTTTTGAGATAAGGACTTTGCCTTCTTACCCAATTTCTGGAGGTACGGTAGTGCTCATAGATGCTCAGGGGGATATCGCCGAAAAATTTGAGTACGATGAGGAGCTGCATCATCCTTTGCTACGAGAGACGAAGGGTGTTTCTTTGGAAAGGGTTTCGGTTGGGTCACCGGCTGATTTTACAGGAAATTGGCACTCAGCCTCGGGGAATGAAGAATATGCTACACCGGGTAGGATAAATTCTCAGCGGATACCGGGAGAATTTGAAGCTGAACTCATTCAAATTGATCCCGGGATTTTTGATCCTGAGGGGAGTCAAGGAAATACCTTCACGACGATTCGATATCAATTGGATCAATCAGGTTGGGTAGGAAGCTTCAAGATTTATGATATTTCTGGCAGAATCGTGTCTGTACTTGCGCAAAATGAGATTTTGGCTACCCAAGGACTATACACTTGGACAGGGACAGACTCTCAAGGTAGAAGATTGCCGACGGGTTATTATGTTTTGTTGGTTGAGTTATTTGATCTGCAAGGAAGACTTCGCAATGTCAAAAAAACAATCATTATTGCAGAAAATATCTAAAAATTATCAGTTTACGAAACATGATTTGCTAAAAATCAGTATTTTAGAGTAACAAATCGCGCCCAAACCATGGAACCCGGAATAATCAACAAAGCTCTCAAACAACTTTGCATCGTGGAATCAAAACCGATTTCGGAGGTGGTGCAATATCTCAAGTTGCGCTATCAAATCGATGCCGACGAAATGATCCTCAAAAAGCGGCTGGAAAAAATCCTCAACAATGAGCAGGCAGTAGCTTAGATCATTTTTGACTTCAGTAAAAAGCCGCATTCTAGCAGTAGAATGCGGCTTTTTTGAATTGCCTAAGGCTACTAGTTTTCGTCCTTGTAAATAAATACCTGAGCTTCCTGATCGGCTTTGCGGTAGCCACGATACATCCCTTCAGAGTTAAAAGGCATCGCGATATTCCCCATACGATCGATGGAAATAATTCCGCCTGAACCTCCCATTTCTACCAATTGCTTCATGACTACATCATTTGCGGCATCTTTGAGACTTTTATTCCCATACCGCATTTGAGAGGCAATTTCATGGCCGACGACAGTTCGAATGAAAAACTCCCCATGTCCAGTAGCTGAAACTGCGCAGGTTGCATTATCTGCGTAGGTGCCGGCTCCTATAATTGGTACATCACCTACTCGGCCATAGCGCTTGTTTGTCATTCCACCTGTGGAAGTAGCTGCGGCGATATTGCCATTTTTATCAAGGGCTACTGCGCCTACTGTTCCAAACTTTCGGTCCTTGAAAAAGGGATCCTGAAGTTCCATCTCCAAAAGTGAGCTGTGATCCAGTTGTGTTTTTTCGGTTTCACGGATTTTCTCCAATTGCTGAAATCGGAAATCGGTGTAAAAGTAGTCCGGAGATACCAGTTCGAGCTCCTGTTCTTTTGCAAAAACTTCGGCTCCGGCACCAGTCATAAATACGTGGGGTGAATTTTCCATTACAGCTCGTGCTGCGGTAATTGGGTTTTTGACGGTAGTCAGCCCTGCCACGGCACCTGCGTTTCGGTCTCTTCCGTCCATAATAGCCGCATCCATTTCATTTTTCCCTTCATTGGTAAAGACAGCTCCTTTTCCGGCATTGAACAAGGGGCTGTCCTCCATGACTTTCACCGCAGCAATGACAGCGTCCAGCGCTTCACCTCCGGATTCTAAGACAGTGTAACCGGCATCGAGCGCCTCTTTAAGCTTCGCACGGTATTCAGCCTCCTGTTCTTCACTCATGTTTTCCCTTTTTATGGTGCCTGCTCCTCCATGGATAGCAAGTGCAAACTCAGATTGTGTTGTGCTTTCTTCTGAAACCGACTGATTGTCAGCTGGCTGTGAGCAAGACCAAGAAATAATTAAAATTGAAAGGAATGAAAGGAAGATTTTATTCATGTCTTGATTAAGTTTTTTTAGATGTGGAATAATTTAAAAATAGGGCCATTTCTTCAATTTGGAAGGGTTTTTTACATCGAGAGTAAAATTAAATTTTTGTATTTGCGATCCCCCACGTATTTTAGGGAACTTTAAAAAGTCCAGTACGTCAAAGAATTATTACCTAATAGAATCGCCATGAGCCAGGAAGCAAAAACATCCTATTCTCAAGAAGAATTAAAGGAATTTGAAGAGATCATCTTGAAGAAATTGAGCAGTGCTAAAGAAGAGTTGGGAATGCTCAAGGAATCTCTCAGCAAAAAGAATGATAGTGGTACGGACAATACAGCGTCTACTTCGAAATTACTCGAGGATGGAGCAGATACGCTTGAGCGTGAAAGTCTGAGTCAATTGGCAGCCCGTCAACAGAAGTTTGTGATCAATCTTGAGAATGCGCTAGTGAGGATCAAGAATGGAACTTATGGCATTTGTGTGGATACTGGAAAGTTGATATCGAAGGAGCGATTGCGCGCAGTACCTCATACCATGCATTCTATAGAAGCAAAGCTGGCTAAGAAATAAAAGTGGATTTTCTTCCCCGTCATATTGAGGCCTTGATTTTCTGCAGTCCTGCGCCACTTCCGAAAGCCGAGATTCAAAAATGCCTATCGGAGATGTTTGAGTCAGAAGTGCCGGGTGAGCACATCGATGAAGCTTTGGAGCAGTTGATAAAAAAATATGAGCAGGACGAGTTTTCTTTTTCTCTCGAAAAAATCGCTGGAGGGTATCAATTTTTGACCAAACCGGCCTATCAGACGAGTATTTCGATACTACTCAAGCAACAGAGTCAGAAGCGTCTCTCAACTGCTCAACTAGAGACACTTTCTATCATTGCCTACAAGCAACCTGTGACAAAGGGAGAGATCGAGCAGATTCGAGGCGTCAATTCCGACTATTCGGTTCAGAAACTTTTGGAGAAAGAACTGATCGAAATCAAAGGGAAATCTGAACAAATTGGCCGGCCGATGATCTATGGTACTTCGCCAAAGTTTATGGAATACTTTGGGATAAACTCCATCCAAGATCTTCCTCAGCCCAAGGATTTTTCCCAACCTGACAATCAGATCGGCGAGGAGCGGGAGTAGGTTTTTTGTGAACTCCCTACTTCCTTCTTCCAACTTCCCTCTTATTAGCTCTCCACTTCTACCTGGGCCAATTGAGAAATCAAGTAGCGTTTCCCTGAGGGAATTTCCTCGCAAAGAACCCGTGTTCTTCGGGTTTCTTTCTTTTTGAATTTTCGGCCATTGAGCTGAAAAATACTTTCCGGTTTCAAGTCGGAAAGGAAGCTTTTTTCAATTCCCGAAGTTGCTTTGTTGTATTTACTCAACTCCTTTGTCAAAAAAAGATCCCCAGCTGAAGTAGCTTTGGGATTTTGCATATGTCTGACAAGAGGAATCAAAAGATCCTGAGGGAAAACTTCTTTACGAAGCAGGGGAGACATCAGATTCTTGAATACTCGCTTCCATTCTTGTCCATGTGGTGGGATATTCAGACCAAACCGAATAAAAGCAAATAAATGAGCCACCTCGTGGATATACGTAATTAGGAATTGATAAGGGTTCAAATTCCCGTTGATGGTGATAGTTTGCAGCGATTGATCTCGCTTCCATCGGAAGTCCCCCAATTTGCTTTTTCGCTCGCGGGTTACGGTGAAATTAAACTTCTCTTGTTTCCAAAGATCTATGCAATACTCCAGGCTTGCTGAGGGGACTTTTGCAGATAGAATATCGCGAAGTTTTTCGGATTGATCCATGTTGGGAAATTACTGATATCTGTGGATTCTAAGGTTCAATAATTCTGACAATCTAAAAATAGAAACAAAAAAAAGAGCCCCGAATACGGAGCTCTTTAATTTTGAGAAGAATGGGTGATTAGTTGTTTTCTACTGCTTCTTCAGCTTGCTCAACAGCTACTTCAGCAGCATTCTCAATTGAGTCAGTAGTATCTTCGATCACTTCTTCAGTAGCTTCTACAGCTCCTTCAGTCGCTTCTTGAACAGTTTCAACTGTTTCTTCTTCTTTTACTTCTTTGTTGCCGCAAGATGCAGTGGCCATCAAACCGACGATTGCGAAAATTGCAAATACCTTGTTCATTTGTTGTGTTTTTTTAAATGCGGTGCAAAGGTATCTGAAGTTTTGTCAATTTTGCAAATTGCCGTTAAAATTATTTTTATTTGTTTTTATACAAGATTTTTACCGGTACTCCATCGAATTCGAAATTCTCACGAAGGCGATTTTCCAGGTATCTTGTATAAGGGTTTTTGATGTATTGCGGAAGGTTGCAGAAGAAAGCAAACACCGGATTTTTTGTCGGCAATTGGGTTACATATTTGATTTTTATGTACTTCCCTTTCCAAGCTGGCGGTGGATAATGCTCGATTTCAGGCAGCATCACATCATTCAATTTGGAAGTTGCTATCCGTCTATTTTTATTTTCATAAACCTTCACGGCCAATTCGATCGCCTGGAATATTCGTTGCTTTTCAACTACCGAAGTGAAAATGATCGGGATCCATTTGTGTTCTCCCAATCGCTCCATCATTTCATCCTTGATCTTGTTCATGGTCTTGTGGTCCTTTTCGATCAGATCCCACTTGTTTACCATGATCATGATTCCCTTATTGTTTTTGATGGCTAGGGAAATCAAATTGACATCCTGAGACTCCAGTCCTCTGGATGCATCTACCATGACGATGACTACATCCGAATCTTCCAAAGTCCTGAGGGAGCGCATGACAGAGTAAAACTCAATGTCTTCTTTGACCTTTGCCTTCTTTCGGATCCCCGCTGTATCGGTGATGATAAAATCCTGACCGAAAAGCTTGTATCGAGTATGGATCGCATCCCGGGTTGTTCCGGCTTCATCGGTTACGATGGATCGCTCTTTTCCAAGTAGGGCATTTAAGAAAGAGGATTTACCGACATTAGGACGGCCGAGGATAGAAATCTTTGGAATTCCAGCATCAGGATCTTCTACTCCTTCGTCTTCAAAATGCTCTACCACACGGTCCAGAAGTTCGCCTGTTCCGCTACCACTGGTAGCAGCGATGGGAAAGATTTCAAAATCGGAAATACCCAAAGCGTAAAACTCATTGGCCATAAAAGCCTTTTCTTGATTATCTGCCTTATTGGCTACGATATAGATAGGTTTTTTGCTGTCTCGAAGTTCATTAGCAAATTCCTTGTCCAAATCCGTCAAGCCATCGTGACAGTCGGTGACAAAAAGAATTACATCGGCTTCTTCTACGGCCAGTTTGACTTGCTTGCGGATTTCCGCCTCATATACATCATCAGATCCAGTGACATAACCGCCGGTATCAATGACCGAGAAAAATTTTCCATTCCACTGGGCATGCCCATAGTGTCGGTCCCGGGTTACCCCGCTGACATTATCCTCGATGGCTTTTCTCTCTTCCACCAGTCTATTAAAGAGTGTGGATTTGCCTACATTAGGTCTTCCTACAATTGCTACGATATTTGCCATACTTAAGAGGGATCGTATCCGAATTTTCTAAGTTTGAGTTTGTTTTTACGCCAGTCCGGTTCCACCTTGACGAAGGTTTCCAGATGGACTTTTTTGCCAAAGAATTCTTCCAAATCTTGCCGGGCTTCAATACCCACTTTCTTGAGCATTTTGCCTTTTTCACCAATGAGAATTCCCTTTTGGCTATTGCGCTCCACAAAGATGGTGGCTCGCATGCGGATGATATCCGTGTCTTCTTTGAAATCCTCCATCACCACTTCGGTGCTGTAGGGGATTTCTTTTTTATAGTTTTTGAATATTTTCTCCCGAATGATCTCGGAGGCAAAGAACCGCTCCGGACGGTCTGTTAGTTCCTCTTTATCGTAAAAAGGCGGATGAACAGGTAGGCGGTCTAAAATTTCCTGCATGATTCGCTCTGTGTTGAACTTTTCCAAAGCGGAAATAGGAATCACGGTAGCGGCCTCAATTCTTGAGGTCCAATATTCGGTGACCTTATCCAATTGCCCTTCTTTTGCCAAGTCGATTTTGTTGATGACCAAGAGAACAGGGATTCCGGATTTATTGATTCGTGTGATGATCGGTTCAATATCCGCATCAGTTTCAAAAAGATCCGTCACAAATAAGATGATATCGGCATCCTCCAATGAAAGATTGACAAAAGACATCATGCTTTTGTGGAGCTCATATTGAGGTTTGAGCATTCCCGGAGTATCGGAGAATACGATCTGGTAATCATCTGTATTCGAGAGTCCAAGGATGCGGTGACGGGTGGTTTGTGATTTGGGAGAAATGATCGAAACGGGTGTACCGACGAGGATATTCATCAGGGTAGATTTGCCCACATTGGGTTTTCCGATGATATTGACAAAGCCTGCCTGATGCGTCTGTGGATTCATTTCTTAAAATATTTTTCACAAAGGTACTTGATTTTTGACAGTATGTCTTTACCTTTGTACCACAATTCGCCGGAAGGGCGAATGGAACTAAAGAAAATACGATTAAGTTTTAACAATATATCGCGGGATGGAGCAGTTTCCCGAAATATATCGGGACAGGGTCCGCTCGTCGGGCCTCGTTTGAAAATTGAAATGATTATATAAAAATATATCGCGGGATGGAGCAGTTGGTAGCTCGTCGGGCTCATAACCCGAAGGTCACAGGTTCGAGTCCTGTTCCCGCTACTTTTAGACTCCGAACAATGTAAAATTTGTTCGGAGTTTTTTGTTTTTCAGGCATTTAGAACTATTTCGAATCTATTTGATTCTGATAAATTCCAATGATTTTGTCCCCCTTTTTGTCCCCCAATTTGTCCCCTTTCTTGTCCGCCTTGAATTTTTTCGGTATTTTGAACCATGATAGATTTCAAAATATCCGCGGTTTTGAATCCGAAAAGTAAAAAGTCGCCCGACGGTGAAGCGATCTATTTGTGCATTAATCGAAAAGGAAGGCACTACATTAATCTCAACCTTGAAAAGATTCCAAAAAATGCTTGGTCTGGAAAACCATTAAAATGGGTCAATGGCCAATACCTGTACGCGGATTTTCATAATCGTGTAATTGCGAGGGAAATTCATCATCTCAAAGAAATCATCCAGGATTATTATAAGCGGAGTGAGGTTCTTACTGCTGATAAACTGAAGAACATATATCTGGTAAAACACCAAGGCAAAAGAATAAAAGGTGTCAATGGAACAAATGCTCCCGGGGCAAGTGATAAAATTTCATCCTACATCGATTATTCTCTCAAATTTGGGGCTTCTTCAAAGAAAGCAGAAGGAACAAGAAAAGTATATGTGACCTTAAAGAATTTAGTCGATAGCTATAAAAGCCAGGCTGTCATGGCTGATTTGGATGAGGCCTTTGTTTTAGGGTTTATTGATTTCTTGCGGAGCGAATCAACAGATATTAATTCCGACACCACAGTTGCCAAATATGTGGATCGTCTGAAGGTAATCTATCGGGAGTATTGTGACCAGTATGGGATTCTTTTTAAGAAACGAATATTTGAAAGACTGGATGTCGAGTCAACCAAAAGGCCTGATAAAATCATATACGTTAATGATAAGCAGTATGAACTGCTGTCTGAAATGAAATTTTCTCCTAATGAGAAAAGACTTGAAATCACCAGGGATCTTTTCCTTTTGCTGTGCAATACAGCCCTTTACTATAATGATTTGATTGCAATTCGTTCTGAAAGTGGGTTTGATTGGAACTTGTTAAAAGATAATCCTGAACACTTGGTACTTCAAGGAGAGAGAAAAAAGAACGGGGAAGAATTTTGGATTCCTCTCAATGATACCGCAAAACGTATCGTCAAAAAGTATTTTCAAGAAAGTGGAGATTATCTTTTTCCTGCAGGCGTGGCTATTTCAGAGCAAAAGTTTAATCAGAACCTGAAAGTCCTTGCAGAGAAAATTAAATTTCCTGATGTGCTTTCAAATAAGGTAGGAAGAAAGACTTTCGGAACATGGACAGATCGACTTGGGATGGATGATAATGATATTAGAATGATATTTGGACATTCGCCAGGCTCGGTTCTTAAGAAATATTACACCGAAAGAAGAACCCTGGAAACCTATAAGAGAATCCTTTCCTTCATTCAGCGATAAGTATGCAAAAGAAAACTAAACTGGCAATTAAACATTACCACGGCAAGGAACTGGAGAAGATTGGAAAATCGGCTGCTAGCTTTCCTTTATATGTCATGGTGAGGTACAAGAATGCGAAAACCAAATTTGCATCAAGGCTAGGGATACGATTTGTGAATGAAAATGGTGGAGATTCCTCGATCCTAGGCAATTTCAATAGAGATGTGATCAGTCTAATTGAAGAGGAAGTTAAACACATTGAACTGCTTAGAGACTATTTTGAGGATGTCTTGGCGGTTGAGTTTATACCTTCTATGGTGGTAAATGAGGTATTTGAGAATACTGCCTTAGAGAAGGTCATTGATTATTTTGATCAAGTTTTTGAGGAAAAGGAATTGATAAAGATTCTTGCAGAAATTGATCAAGACTTGATTGATTTGTTTAATGCTGCCGGTCCTACTCGGTTTCTGTCAGGTTTAAAGCATCTTGATCTCACTCTTTTTCAGCGATGCATAGAAATTGAAGAAGTCAGACGGGTATTCGATTTTTTCAGAACTTATAAATCTTTGAATTGGCCGGAGGTAGATAGGCTTCAATTCAGGATGGCGGTAATTGATGACAATCAGAATATTGCAGGTTTAAAAAAATGGATGGATGATCGATTCGATTCTGAAATGCTTCATTATTATCGACTGAATCCAATTGATTTGAATCAATAAAAATCGGACACCAGTGACCGATATTATATTTTTTCTCTATATTTGAGTAAATCAAACTCAAATCACAATGAATCAAGACACTTTTATTCCGTTTGCGGCTGTTAGCCAAAAATGGCTGGAAGAGAAATTCAAGAATCTAGAAGAGAGAATCTCGAGCATTCATCCAGCCAGTAAATCCGTCAAAGATGAATGGTTGTCCCTTCAAGAATTCATGGAGGCAACGGGAGTGAAATCTCATTATTCGATTTCAAAAATGGAATCAGTTTCCGAATCCAAAGGCCAGGAGTTTCGCTCTATGTATCGAGGGAAACGACGGTTTATTCACCAGAGAGAGGTGGATAGGTTTTTTGCCGGGGAGTTTGAGAATTAAAAAAGGAAAGGATGACCATCCTTTCCTTTCGTTGAAAATGCGCAATAGGCAGTTCCTTGGTTTGCTTTTAACCGTCTCAAAATTAAAAACATGCTCCAAGTTGAACATTCTTTTGATCAAAATCAACCTAGGCAAGGTGGTTTATAAAACTTTTCAAACCTCAACTCCAATCACGTTTAGATTCCAATATCTAATCGGATAAATCCTAAAATTTTACTAAGAATTTAAAAATAGCATTTACTCCAAAATGCTAATCGAAACCTTATTGCCTAAAAAATATGACCTCAATAAATCAATATACAGAATCGAACGATTCGCGTTCCGGAGACTTTCTAATCATCAAATCCGCCAACGAATGGATGGATGAAGCCAAAACCAAGCCTATTCCAAAAAAGATCTTTGGTCCATTTTGGTATGAGGAAGAGTTATGTATACTCTTCGCTGATACCAATCAAGGTAAGTCCTTGCTTGCAGTACAAATCATCGACAGTGTGTCTAAAGGTGTTCCAACCCTGGGATTGGAGATGGAACTGAAAGCGTCCAAAGTCATCTACTTCGACCTGGAATTGACTGCCAAGCAATTTGAAATGAGATATGCTCAATACGATAAGGAAAGGGATATCCTTTTTGATCATTTCGAATTCAGTGACCTTTTTCTGAGAGCAGAAATCAATCCTTATGGATTTGATGAGGCTTTTGAAGAGTATGAAAGCTTTCTTTTTAAAGAGATCGAGGTTCAGGCCTCCAAGTCCGGTGCAAAAATCCTCGTAATCGACAATTTGTCTTGTGTGATTTCAGATAATGAGAAGGCTAGAAATACCACTCCTTTTTTAATAAGGCTAAACAATCTGAAGAAGATTCATGGGTGGTCGATTTTGCTCATTGCCCATACTCCAAAAAGAAATCTGTTTGCTCCGATCAGTAGGAATGATATCCAAGGTAGCAAGAGCTTTATTAACCTGATCGATTCTTGTTTTGCTGTAGGTGAAAGTCAAAAAGACCCTTCCATTAAATACTTGAAGCAGATAAAAGTCAGGTATGGTGCTTTTAAATATCCCTCTGAAAATGTCCTGGTCTGTAAAATCGGTAAAGACTCCAACTTCAGTTCGTTTCGCTTCCTCCAGTTTGGGAGAGAGTCGGATCATTTAAAGCAGTTGAATCCGGTCGATAAATCTCAAATGAAGACCAAGGCCTTGGAACTCAAAAATGAAGGCCATACCAATGTGAAGATAGCTCAGGAACTCGGAGTGTCAGAAGGAGCTGTAAGGAAATGGCTCAAGCAACTTGAGTTGGACGAGTAAACTCAATCGTAAAAATCGAACGGTACGAGGGGTACGAGGTGTGCGAATCGTACGATTTCCACTTACCCCTACCCCCTCTTTTTCTTTTTGCAGGTAGTCCGACAATTCACGACAAAAGGAAAGACAAGACTCCTTTAAATCAATAAGATGCATTATTTATGTATAGATGTATTTATATAAAAATGTAGATATTATGAAATACTCAGAAGTAAAACAAGCCGCTGCCAAGATCAAACAGGAATTCCATGTGCTCGATTATTTCCATAGCCTAGTCAGATCAGGACTTCTGAAATACGAAGGCATCCACGGCAAAGAATCTTTTTTTGGCTTTTTGGAACAGCGAACTGGTTCTATTGCGGTGGATGACAAAGCTAATGTGTGGTATGACCATGCCGCTGGAAAGGGTGGAGACGTCATCGCAGCAGTGCAGGAATTTGAAAACAAAACCTTTTTCGAGTCGGTGGAAAGCCTTTCCGGTACTTTTCCGATAAGAGAGACTCTTCCAAGACAAAAACCAGAAATTCCTCAAAAAATAGTGGTAGAGAAAGTTTCTGAGATTAACCACGATGCATTGATACAATACATTCAAGGAAGGGGAATTGATCTTCAGGATATAGCTCCATTCGGGAAAGAAGTTCATTGGCAGAACAAAGGCAAGCGATATTTCGCAGTGGGTTTTCCAAATGAATCGGGCGGATGGGTACTTCGATCCTCTATTTTCAAGGGGAACATTCTCGGAGGAGGCATTTCGATTCAGATTATTGGGACTGTGAAAAGCATTAAGGTTTTTGAGGGCTGGTTTGACTTTCTGAGCTATCTGAAGCTTTCTGGAGCCACCGATTTCAAAGCCATCATTTTAAACAGTACCGCCAATCTCATTATGCGGCTGATGCTTGATATTTTAAAGGAGGGGCTTAAAGTAGAGCTCTACCTGGATAATGATGGTACCGGAGAGACTTACACTAATGATTTTATCAAGGTTGCTAAGCTGTACCAATACTGCCTCCAAAATAGATTGGCTACCGATTGGGATTTACAGCCCTTAAGAGGTGGGAAAGATAAAATCGGGAAGCTGCTCAAATATTTAAAAATCGAGTATGCAATAGCGGTAAAAATTTGGAGAATGGATGTAGAAGTTTTTGATCAGAGAGGCTACTATACAGGTTTTGAGGATTTAAATGAGCTCATAAATCGTTGAACTTAATTCGAGATATCTGTGACATTTAGTGTCTAAAGCTCTGAATAAACTTTCTTTATCACACTTAATTTTTTAGATTTAGACATATTATTTTGAATATGCGAATAGCAAGTAAAAATGGATTTTTCTCAATCGTACAGCATAGAGATGATCCCGAGCAAGTTTTGGTGAGAGCAAGGGTAAAAAAGGATTTGGCGGAGATATTTCCCGAAGACCGGATTCTTCATACTCCAGAAGGGGATTACCATTGGAGAGTTTTTGCTTCCAAAAAAGAGATGGGAGAGATTCTACTCCGGCAAATGGCAGAATTAGATTACCCAAATTTCAAAGGGTAAATAGCCAAAACACAGAGTTAGGAAGATAAGCTGCAAACTTACCATAATATTTGGGCAGTCATCCATGACTATGGATTGAAAAAATTTGATAAAAAAAATGTTTTTCAAGGTTGTCTGATGGGAGGTGCTATCGGGGATGCTATAGGTTCACCGATTGAATTTTTATCATTCTACCAAATCCAAGGTAAGTACGTGGGTAAA